>CALFYN010001116.1 GCA_937952345.1 uncultured Acidobacteriota bacterium | reverse complement strand
GAAGAGCCCTTCCACGTGCCGGTCATGCTCCACGCGAACTTGCCCATCCTCCCCGCGGAGCACATACGCGTAGTCCCCAATGTACGTGCAATCGGTAGGATCCGGATCCCACACCCATTCCATGTACCGCAATGCCTCCCCAACACCATCATGCCCACCGCAATCTGTACTCTCGCGAAACGTCTCCCGCACGAAATCCGGAGCAAACAGCGCCCCGCCTCCCCGCCGGCAATGCAAATAGGCCGTCTCTATTGCCTGCCGTAAATCCACAAGCGTGGTCATGTAACAAATCGCGTCATGCACGAACACCCGGTCAAACTCCCGCCCCAGTCGCAGGCTCCGCATGTCGCCCTGCACGTGTTCGCACTCCGGATTCAATCGCCGGCTCACCGCCAGCATCCCCGGTGAAAGATCCGCCAGCGTCATCTCGAACTCAGCCTTCATGTGCGAGGCATTGCTCCCGCCGCCACTCCCCAACTCCAGCACCATCCGCGCCGGATCATCGCCGGCCTCGCGCAACAGCCGTGCAAAGAAAGCCGCTTCTTCCGCGTACTCCTCGGGAGCCGACAGCATCGGCCACCACTCCGCCAGTTCCTCATACATCTTCCAGGTCATTCCGCGCACTCCTCCATCCGATCCAGCAGCATTTGCCGTTCCGCCGTATTCAATGCCAACTCCGCGGCCCGCTTGAACTCCCGCCGTGCCTCCTGCCTGCGCCCCAACTTGAGAAGCAGATCGCCGCGCACGCTAGGCAACCTGTGCGAATTCCGCATTGCTGGTTCACTCACCAACGCATCCGCCACGCGCAAGCCTTGCTCGGCGCCATAGGCCATCCCTACCGCCATTGCCCGGCCCAACTCCACTACCGGCGATCGCGTCAAGTCCGCCAATTCCGCGTACAATTCCGCGATGCGCCTCCAGTCCGTCTGATCCGCCATGCGCGCCCGTGCATGACAAGCCGCAATCCCCGCCTGCAACACGTAGACACCCGGCCGGCCACCCAATCGTAGAGCACGATCTAGCGCCGCCAGTCCTCGCCAGATCAGCAGCCAGTCCCATCGGGACCGGTCCTGGTCCAGCAACAGCACAGGTTCTCCGTTCGCTCCCGTCCGCGCCCGCAACCGCGAAGCCTGTATCTCCATCAGCGACATTAACCCATGCACCTCGGCTTCCCGCGGAGCCAGTTCCGTCATTAGCCGCCCTAATCGCATCGCTTCCTGGCACAGTGCCGGCCGCACCCAATCCTCTCCCGCCGCCGCTGCGTAGCCCTCGTTGAAGATCAGATAAATTACTTCCAGCACGGAAGCCAACCGCGCCGAAATCTCATCGCCCCGAGGCACCTCGAACGGCACCTCCTTCACGGCCAGGATCCGCTTGGCGCGCACAATCCTTTGCGCCATCGTTGCCTCCGGCACGAAGAAGGCCCGCGCTACCTCCTGTGTCGACAATCCCCCCAGCAACCGCAGCGTCAACGCCACTCGCGCCTCCGCGCTCAGTACCGGATGACACGCGGTGAAGATCAGCCGTAACAGGTCGTCGCCGATCCCGTCATCCATCATCGCAGCAAGATCCGGAACAGCCTTCTCCCGAGCCTCCATCTCTTGTCCCAGATGCTCGTGCTTCCGGTCGAGCATCTTATTCCGCCGCAGATGGTCAATCGCCCGATGCTTCGCCGCAGCCATCAGCCACGCGCCCGGATTACGAGGAATCCCAGACCCCGGCCATTGCTCCAGCGCCGCCACTAGCGCATCCTGCGCCAGTTCCTCGGCCACGCCAATATCTCGCACCATCCGCGCCAGCCCCGCAATCAACCGCGCGGATTCCATTCGCCACACCGTCTCAATGGCCCGATGCGTCTCCGTACTCACTCATCAAGGGTATCAGTCCCCGCAGGCGTGAATCGCCAGCCCACAATCCTCCCCAAGCCACGGTTCCAACCAACACAGGAAACACGATCGAGAACAGGGAATCACCAACGCGCACATGTGTGGCCACGGCCCCGCCCAAGTAGCCCGTCAACAGGATCGCGCCCAGTACCGAGGTTCGCGGGATGGCATAGAGCAGTGTGCATAACCCCAGCACCACGCCCAGCGGGATCAGCACACTCTCCTGGTATCCCAACCGTACTGTGCCCTCCACGACTGGCGCCGGCCGCAAAATCTTCCCCAGTGCGTCAATGGACAGAAACAGAGTCACCAAACCGCTGGCGAGCCGGGCCGCCCAGACCCGGCCCATCCTCACACCCCTCATCCCATTTGCTCCCCCGGCTCGAAAAGCTGCCGGATCTCGCACCAGCCCTCATACGTGGGCCCCAACACATCCACGTGCAATTGCAGGAAACGCCGTGTGTGCTCAATCGCCTCTGCCTTCGATTGCACATTCAGAATCGCGTAGCCGCCTATTAACTCCTTGAACTCCGCGAAAGGCCCATCCTCCACCGTCAACTTCCCGCCCGAGGCCCGAACCCGCGCACCCATTGCGGTCGGAAGCAGTCCGCCCATCTCCACCATCACACCTTCGCGAAACGATTGCTCCGCCAATTTCCCAATCGCCGCGGACAACTCCTCATTCGGAGGCTGCCCCTCCTCGAAATCCTTGGTCGCATTCACCATTACCATGAATCGCATGCTCGTAGCTCCTTCGTGAATTGGCCGGCGTCACGCCTGCCTCATACCAACGTCGAAGAGACGACCCCGAAATCGACATCGAAACGAAAATTTTTGCGGTCACTCAAAAACGATCAACTCATAATCCGTCAACCTCGGAATCGTGACCGCTGTATACCCGTCTCCACGGTTCACCGTAAGCGGCCCCGGCGAACGCAGCGCCCGAGCCCTGCCAAACGTCCCCGCCACCTCCACCCGAATCCCCGTCATTGGCACCGGCTCAAAATACCCCGTCTGCGAATGCCCGCTCAAATTAATCAGATGCAACAAAGTCCGCCCGCCCTGCTTCATCAGCGACATCTCCACCAGCGGATGCGCATTCGTCCGGATCTGCCGCACCGCCAGCAACCGGTTCACCAGATCCCGAAACACCCCCGCATGCGCCGGCAGGCTGTGCCGGTAGTACATCCCCGCCAATCCCCAAGGCAGCCAGGTCACCGATCCCTTCCCCATCGTCCGCGTCACCATCGCCGGCGTATCCGTGTCCTTCATGTCGATGTGAATAAACTCCGGCGGCCCGATCATCGATGGCGGAATCAACGTCAGCGGCGCCGCGCCTTCCCCCTGCATGACAGTGAAAGTCCCGTTCAGCATCACCAGATCCGTATCGCGCAAAGACGGAAACATCCCCTTATCCCGGATGCGCACATATCCCCGCACGTCCTTCTCTGTACGCAGCACCGTAGCCACGGCAAACTCCGGCGGCGCAGCCCCCAACAGCAGCACCTTGCCGCCGCCTTCCGCATACCGCCGTAACTCCGCCGGAGCCCACTCCGTGGCAATCACCAGATCGAACTCCCGCTTCCCCAGCCACTCCAGATTGTCCGACACCGCAAACGGAATGTGCTCCTCGCTCAACAGCCGGAACACCCCACGATACGGCTCCTCGCTGTACGTCCGTCCCGTATTCGCCGGCGAACCCAGCACCAGCACGCGAGCCATGCTCTCCTGCTTCACGTAATACTGTTCATGCTCGGCCACCCACCGGAAAATCGGCTTCGCCGTCTCCAGCGCTTGCCGGTCCTGCAGATCAAGAGTCCCGTTCACCTCGAACGTCAGCGCCCCGCCATGCGCAATCATCTGCCACGAACGCAGCGCGATCTCCCACGCAGGCACCGTCGCAAACCGCCACCAGTAATCGACGAACTGCATGTTCAGATTTACGGACATCTTCCCCGGCTGGCTGTTCCGCGCCCGATTCACCCGGTCGCTCGCCGAATACGGCCATAGCGGCAACGGACGCGCCACCGCCGTATTCGATTCCGACATGATCCCGTCGGTGTATTCCTGAATGTAATTGAAATAGCCTGCATTCGGCCGCTTTGCACGAATCAGTTTCCCGATCGCCGCAGCCACTTCACGCGACGACGCAAACATGAACCGCCGGTAGTCATCATCCGGCGCCTCCGGAATCCCTCTGCCATGCAGTGTACGATAACGCCTCTGGCACTCCCCGCAATGGCATAGCCCCACATAACGCCCGCTATAGTCCCGCGACTGATTCCCGAACATGTTGAAAAACAGCCCGTCGACATCATACTTCTCCAACCCCTCGGCCAGAATCTTCATCGCCTGATCGCGATAATACCCGCCGTTGATACACGTCGAATACAGCCCGTTATAGATCACCGGCTCCCCGTTCGACTGCCGGAAAAACCACTCCGGATGCGCATCGAACACTTCCTTCCGCGTCTTGCTCAGGTCGTAACGCCCCACCACCCGGATCTTCCGCGCATGCAACTCGCGCACTACGTCGCCAAACATGTCCCGCCCCGGCGGCAGATGCGGGCTCGGATAATGAAACGCCGCCGCTGTCGGATAGTACGCCACAATCCCGCCCATCCCCTGCAACAGCACGTTCGCCTTCATCTCCGCCAGTTGCTCCGCCAGCCGCTTCGCATCCAACCCCGCGTCCACCTGCCGCAGATTCGTCTGCACCCAGCGAATCGGCTCCCGCATCCACCAGCCTTCCTGGCCGAACGAAACGGCTGCACAGGCGAACATCGCAAAACGCAACCACTGGCTGTTCACCATACAATATTCCCATGAACCGGCGCGAACTCCTCCAGACTGCGGCAGCCACCACCTTCACGGCGGCCATGCCTGCCGCCGCGGCCCCGCTCCAAAAACAACTCAAGATCACCGGCCTCGAAACCGACCTTCTCCGCCGCCCACCGCGCGAACCCAACTACGACGCCATCCACCGCCTCGGCGTCGACCAGGGCTCGGTCGTCTTGCGCATCAAGACCGACGCCGGCATTACCGGTTGGGCCAGCACTTCCTTCGGCATGATTGCCGGCGGCCCCAAGGTCGTCCGCACCATCCTCGAAGAGGAAGTGAAACCCGTCATCACCGGCATGGATCCCGCCTTCCCCCGTAAAATCCGTTCCGAGCTCTGGAAAGCCCTCGAATATCACGGCGTCGGTGGAGTCGTGCACTTCGCCCTTTCCGCCACCGACATCGCCATCTGGGACATCATGGGCAAAGCCGCCGGACTCCCCGTCTGGCGCATGCTCGGAGCCTACCGCGACCGCATGCCCGTCTACTCCATGTGCGGCTGGTATTACGACAACGACGCCGACCTCTCCAAATACAAGCGTTCCATCGCCCAGGCCCTCGAACACGGCTATCGCGCCATCAAAATCAAGACTGGCCGCTACTCCCTCGATGACGACATCAAACGCATCCGCATCGCCTTCGACATGGTGGGCAAGGACCGCCGTGTCATGCTCGATGCCAACCAGGTCTTCAATCGCAACGAAGCCCTCCGCCGCGGCCGTGTCTATCAGGACATGGGCGTCTTCTGGTATGAAGAGCCGCTCCCTCCGCACGAGATGGAAGGCTACGCCGAACTTGCCGCCAAACTCGACGTCCGCATCGCCACCGGCGAAAACCTCTACACCAGGTACCAATTCGCGGACGTCATCGCCCGCCGCGGCGCCGACGTCGTGCAACCCGATAATCGACGCGCCGGCGGTGTCACCGAATGGATGGAAATCGCAGCTATCGCCGACGCCTACGGCCTCGAACTCGCCAGCCACGGCGGCGGCTCCGCCAACATGAACATGCTCCTCGCCATGCCCAATGCCATCTACATGGAAACCGGCGGCCCCCAGAAAATGATCGATGGCGAAGTGCCCGCTCCACTCGAACCCGGCATGAGCACCGAAGTCTCCAAAAACGAGATCGAGAAGTATCGAATCGGCTAACCGGAACAGCTTTTCGTACGTCTAACACATAAGAGAAAGTTGTCCAGATTTAACAGGAGGCGAACGATGAGGCTTCATCCTCTGCTCCTCTCGATTCTCTTTCCCCTCCTCGCGGCCGCACAGATCGACAATTCCTGCTGGATTCAGGATGTCGCTTCCCCCGGCAAAGGCATTGCCGCGCTGCTCTGCGACCACGAGAAGATCCTGCTGAGCGACGGGAGCACTGCAAATTTTCGTCCAGTATCACTTCCGGTCCAAACCAAACTCCGCGCCATCGAGTTCACCGGCGCCGGTCATGGATTCATCGCCGGCGACGCCGGAGTCTTGCTCGCATCCAACGATGGCGGCAGATCCTGGCGCCAACTGGAATCCCCCACTAAGGAAACACTGAGCGCCATCCACTTCCGCGGCGACCTCGGCTGGATCTGCGGCTACGGCGGAGCCATCCTCCACACCCGCGACGCCGGGCAAACCTGGACCGTTCAGCAATCCGGCGCTTCCATCTCCCTCGAAGATATCTTCTTCACTGACGCCGAATACGGCTGGGCGGTCGGCTGGGGCGGCTCCATGATCCGCACCAAAGACGGCGGAAAAACCTGGACCCCCATGCGTGCTCCGGACGCGCTCTGGTCCCTGAATTCCGTCTACTTCCGCGATCGCCAGAACGGATGGGCCACTGGCATGTTCGGGCTCATCATGCACACCAAAGACGGTGGCGACACCTGGGAAAAACAGGAATCCCCCGTCAATGCGTCCATCCGCTCCGTCTATTTCGATGCCTCCGGCCACGGCTGGATCACCGCCGAAGGCCACATCCTGTCCAGCACCGATAACGGCCTGACCTGGACCTCCGCCTGGAGTGCCAAGCTCGCTTTCCTCCACACCATCGCTCCCATGGGCGATACCGTAATCGCGGTCGGCCCCTTCTCCGTCAGAGTCCTCCGCGACGGCCAATGGAAGGAAGTTTCCGTCTTTCCGCGCACGGCCACCTAGCGAAGTGGGTACACTGAAAGTTCACCCACTCTTATGCGTAAACCACTCATGGCCGGCAATTGGAAGATGTATAAAACTGCCGCCGAAACTACTGCTTTCTTCGAAAAATTCCTACCCCTCGTGGCGCAATCGGCCCACGCCGATATCGTCATCGGGGCCCCCTTCGTCAACCTCCCCGCGGCCGTCGCCGCCACGTCGGGAACCAACGTCGAGATCGGCGCGCAGAACATCTTTTGGGCCAAGGAAGGCGCCTATACCGGCGAGATCTCCGGCCCCATGCTCGTCGGTGTCGGATGCAAATGGGTCATCATCGGCCACAGCGAACGCCGCCAGTATTTCGGCGAAACGGAAGAGACCGTCTGCAAACGCACCCTCGCCGCACTCGAATACGGGCTCAAGCCCATCGTTTGTGTCGGGGAACGTCTCGAAGAGCGCGAATCCGGCAACACCGAAGCCATCCTCAAAGCCCAATTCGATGGAGGCATCGCACCCCTCACCGATGCACAATTCGCGCAGATCACCATCGCCTACGAACCCGTGTGGGCCATCGGCACCGGCAAGACCGCAACCCCCGACATGGCAGCCGACGCCCACCGCTACCTTCGCAGTCTGGTAGCCGCCAAGTACGGCCCGGAAGCCGCCTCTAAGACCCGTATCCTCTACGGCGGCAGCGTGAAGCCCGACAACGTCAAGAACCTCATGGCGCAACCTGAGATTGATGGCGCGCTCGTCGGTGGCGCCAGCCTCGATCCAGTGGGTTTTTCTTCAATCGTGAATTTCTAAGCAATCTGGTCCCGGGGGGCGGGATCCCTATTCCTCCCCCCCGCTCGGACCCAGCGAATACCGGAACAGCGCCGCAACAGGAGCCTGCGACGGCAGCAATTCCGGATCCACTAGAAACACTTCCCCGCCATGCAGCAGCGTTTCCGTCGCTGCACAGTTGAGCAGATCCTCCTCCAGGAACGGTGCCTTCCCAGGCTTCCCGATTGCCTCCAGAAAATCCGCCATTACGGTCGCCCCTTCGGCCAGAAACAAACGCCATACCCGGCCCTGGATCGCCGCCCGCAACACCGCGTTCACCGATGTCGACCAACGGTCGCCCGGCACATACTCCTCCATCGCCAGCAGGTGCCGTGCCGCTTCTTCCATCCGCTGCGCATGGATCATCTGCCGCGCCTTGCCGGTCACCACTTCCTCCGGCAACAATTCCACGTTCCCGGGAATGGCCTGCGGAACCGTCATCGGGTACGTGTTCTCTTTCTTATACGCTGCGATCATGTGCGCCGAACCGGCCAGCACCAGCGGCACCCCCAAATCCTGCAAGTAGGAATGCAGACTGCGATCCAGCATCGTACAGAAAAACTGCAACCGCCGCCCTTCGTTGGCCGACGCAATCCCAAACGAAATGGCATTCTCGAAGTTCTTCTTCGGAATGTCCTCATCCACCAGCATGGAATCGAAGCACAGTGGGACGCCGCGGGGAAGCCGGAGTTCGCTGAGCTTCCCCTCTCGGCATCGCATTGTCCGGATCGCTCCGGACGCCAACTCCAATATCACGAACTCCCTCGGCTCCATCAGCCAGGATAATAGTGGCCGGATATGAAAATGCCGCCCAACCACCACGGTCTCCGGCACGCTCGCCGGCACTTCGAAACAAAAGAAATCCCGCCCATCGAGGAACAACGCCACCCCGGACTTCCGTGCATCGCGGAATGCCGCATCGTTGGCCAGCGTCAATAGCGGGGCAACCTGCTGCGCGCACTCATGATGCGCCAACCCCTGCGCCAGCAACTGCGGAAATACCGTGTCCACCGCGTCCCGTAGCCGCCGTGAGTTCGGCGTCGATGGCGTCCCCGGGGTCGACCCCGGCAATAACACAGTGACAGCGGGCGGAAGGGGACGTCCCATCCGATGGAGATCGCTGATTGAGAACAGTTGGAACAGCACGCTGTTGCCCGTCATGGTTCACCCCTTCCCTTGCCCGTAATTCCTTCAGTCACTACTGTGTCAGCACCACATTTTGCGATTGCTGCCAGGACTTATACAGAATCAGCACTAACAAAAAAAGGAAATAAACCAGCGCCACTACCGTCAGCGATTTGCCCCAACGGTCAATCGCCCCCAGTTTCGTCGCAACCACAGACTGCTTTCCCACTTCCGGCACTTCGCCGGCCGTGACATGGATATGGAAGTCCTGGTTCTTGCCGACAAAGTAGCGGTACATGGCCAGCGCGACTACCACAGCGATCAGCGCGGCCAGAATTGTGAATTCGAGCATCATTGAACCCAGATCGGGAAACATGAAAGAACTCCTTCCGCATCGCCAAGAAGCACTCCAAGTTCCAAACCCGAATGTCCAATGCTTTCAATCGACTATCGACCCTCCCTGGGGTGGATGCCCCAAAACGTGCGAGGTTTCACCCATCTTCGCCGCTGGTTCGACCCGGATGTCCGCAATCCAGTATTCGTAGTCCGATTCCCGCTGATGCACCGTCGCCCGCACCTTCTGCCCCACCCGCAACTTCGCGAACTCCCCCCGATCCGGCACTGGAAAATCCATCGTCATCGGCTCCATCCACACCTTCCCCGCCCCGTCGCGAATCGGCCCGTGCTTGATCGTGGCGATCTGCCGTTCCGCGTGTAATCGCACCACGGTCCCCTCCATGGAATACCGGCTCACTGGCCCGCCAGACTCCCGTTTCTCCGTGCACCCGTACATCACCAGCGCACACGCCAACAAGAAATTGTTTCTGCTCACCGGCTCTGCTCCTCAAATCGCGCCGAAACGAAATCCCAATTCACCACCTGCATCACCGCCTGCAAATAATCCGCCCGCCGGTTCTGATACTTCAGGTAGTAAGCATGCTCCCACACATCGATCCCGAATAGCGGAGCCACTCCCGCCATCCACGGACCATCCTGATTCGGCGACGTCTCGATCGTCAGCGCTCCACGCCGCGACACCGCCCACACCCAACCGCTTCCGAATACCGAAAGCCCCGCCGTGCGCAATTTCTCCTCAAACGCCGCCTGCCCTCCGACACTCTTGTCAATCGCCGTCCGCAACTTCCCCTTCGGCCCCGCCCCCGGCTTGTTCTTCCCCAGAGTCTGCCAGAACAGCGAATGGTTCAGGTGACCACCCCCGTTATTGCGAACCGCCGTCCGCACCGATTCCGGCACCGCGTTCAGATCCTTCAACAATTGCTCCACCGGCTTGCCCGCCAAAGACGGCTGCGCCGCCAGCGCCTTGTTCAGATTGTCCACATACGCCTGATGATGCTTGCCGTGATGGATCTCCATCGTCCGCCCATCGATAAAGGGCTCCAGCGCATCCAACGCGTATGGAAGTTTCGGCAGGGTTGCTTGCTGGGCCAGTGCCCGCCCCGCCGGCCAGGCGGCCATCGCCGCCGCACATTGAATGAGTTCCCGTCTGTTCATGGCTTTCTAACCCTCCTGATCTGTTCCAGAATGGAATCGCCGCCGCGCTTCCTGCTGAGACAAAGCAATCATTGCCGTGCGCACCCGTTCCGCACGTCAGGCAAACAGAACCTGATCGCCACTTACGGCATGCCAACCCGTCGCGCACGGATTTTTCTTGGGTCAGGAGTGGACTAGGGGCGGACCGCGTTTGCACGCCGAACAGCTTTCAAACGATCGCCGCTGGACGGCGTCCCGCCGCGGCAAACCGACCTTCTTCAGCGGCAGGTACAGCGAACGCGGACCTGTTGGCGGTTCGGACGCCGCTGGCGAAACAGCCGCAGATTTGCCCACCGGATACAGCGGGCACTTGGACTTGCCGCTGCGAACCCCCACCGCACCCTCATCCGCCGCCCCACCAGAGGCGTCCATCATCGCGCAACGGTGCTTTCCGTCGCGCCGGCAGCAGGGCGGCAACTTCGCTTCGCCCTGCTCCGCGGACAACAGTGGCCCGATCAGCCCGAAGCTGACGGCGACCAACAGTACAACTGCCCACAGTTGCCGCAAACTTCCATCATACCCGGCAACTCCACCACTAGCCAGGGGACACAACGGCGCATCCGCCCTGCATGCTACCATGCTGCCTTATGTCCCGATTCGATGTAACCGGCATCGGCCTGAACGCCACCGATACGGTAATCCTCGTTCCCCACTTCCCTCCCTACGCCGGCAAAGTCGCCTTCGACGAAGAAATGTACAGCCCCGGCGGCCAGGTCGCCAGCGCCATGGTCCAATGCGCCAAACTCGGACTCCGCACCAAATACATCGGCACCGTCGGTGACGACGAACGCGGCCGCATCCAGATCGACTCCCTCCAGGGCACCGGCATCAACCTCGAAGACGTCCAGATCCGCAAAGGCTGCCCCAATCAAACGGCCTACATCATCATCGACCGCACCACCGGCGAACGCACCGTATTCTGGAACCGCGAGGATTGCCTCCGCCTCCAACCCGAAGAGATCGAGGAACGCATGATTACGGACACCCGTCTCCTCCACATCGACGGCCACGATACCCCCGCCGGCGAAAAGGCCGCGCGTATCGCCCGCGCCCACGGCATCCCCGTCACCGTCGATGTCGATACCATCTATCCCGGCTTCGAACGCGTCCTGCCCCACGTCACCCACCTCGTCGCCAGTTCCGAATTCCCCGTCGCCTGGACCAAAGAGAAAGACCCCCTCAGAGCCCTCGATCTCATCCAAAAGGAATACAGCATCCCCGTCGCCGCCATGACCCTCGGCTCCTATGGAGCCCTCGCCCGCATCGACGGCCAAATCGTCTACTCCCCCGCCTTCGTCGTCAATTGCGTCGATACCACCGGCGCGGGCGACGTCTTCCATGGAGCCTTTTGTTATGCTGTGCTCAAAGGCATGCCCATGATGGATGCACTCACGTTCTCCAACGCCATGGCCGCCCTCAACTGCCGCGCCATGGGCGCCCGCGGAGGCATCTCCACCGCCGCCGATGCCTACAAACTCATCGAAAAGGCCGAACGCCGCGTCCACCCCGACTACGCCGCGCTCGCCGGCCAAGCGGCGCAGGCATGATCCCCCTCCGCGATACGCAGCCCAGTTACTCCACCCCTGTCGTAACCATCGGGCTGATCATCGTCAACGTTCTCGTCTTTTTCTATGAAGTCGCCCTCGACGATTTCTCCCGCAACGAATTCATCATTGCCCACGGCGTTGTCCCCGCCCGCTTCTACCTCGATACCCTCATCACCTCCATGTTCCTCCACGGCGGCTGGATGCACCTGATCGGCAACATGTGGTTCCTCTGGATCTACGGCGACAACGTCGAAGACATCCTCGGCAAATGGAAATACCTGCTCTTCTATCTCACATGCGGCATCATCGCCGCCCTCGCGCACGTCTTCTTCAATGCCGGCTCCAAAATCCCCACCGTCGGCGCCAGCGGAGCCATCGCCGGAGTCATGGGAGCCTACATGGCCAAATTCCCACACTCCCGCGTCCTCACCCTCGTCCCCCTCTTCATCTTTGTCACCACCGTCGAAATCCCCGCCACCTTCATCCTCGCCTATTGGCTCCTGCTCCAGGTATTCTCCGGGGTCGGCGAAGTGGCCCAGTCTCAGCTCTCCAAAGGCGGAGTCGCCTGGTGGGCCCACATCGGCGGATTCGCCGCCGGCTATATCCTCATCCGTGTCATGAAAACCCGCGACCGGTATTGGCGCCGCCCCGATCTACACTGGTAAAGTACACATGCTCGATCTTCCCGACGATTTCAAACCCCTCGATATTCTCGCTGTCGCCGCCCATCCCGATGATGTCGAACAAACCTGCGGCGGCACGCTCATGCGCATGGCCGAAATGGGCTATCGCTGCGGCGTCCTCGATCTCACCGCCGGCGACATGGGCACCCGCGGCACCCCCGCCCAGCGCATCGAAGAATCCCACCGCGCCGCCAAACACATGCTCTGCGCCTGGCGCGGCAACATGCGCTTCCCCGACGCCCGCCTTGAAAACTCCCTCCCCGCCCGCATGACCCTCGTCGGCGAACTCCGCCGCCTCCGCCCCCGCACCATCATCCTCCCCTATTGGGAAGGCCGCCACCCCGATCACTACAACACCTCGAAGCTCCTCTATGAAGCCTGCTTTCTCTCCGGACTCGCCAAAATGGACGAAGGAGAAAGCCGCCCCCATCGCCCCTTCAAAGTCCTCTACGCTTCCCTCTACGCCAACGTCACACCATCCTTCGTCGTCGATATCTCCGCCCAGTTCGAACGCCGCATGAGCGCGCTACTGGCCTACGAATCGCAATACGGCGAACAGGTCGACGGCCAGCACCTCTTCCCCAACGAAGCCGAAATCCGCGACCGCCTCGCCGCCGTCGCCCGCTTCTACGGCAACCTGATCGGAGTCAAATACGGCGAGCCCTTCGTCATCAAGGAAACCATGCGCGTCGACGACGTAGTCGCCATGGGCGTCCGCAGCTTCTAACAACTCCCAGCTTCTCACGGAACATCGTGCTTCCATGAACCTGGAGCACTTGATAAGCAGAGACTCGTCAAACCATACAGCGACCGCTGTATCGACGCTTACGTCCGGGCTGGTCACCGCAGTGATACTTGTGCTCACGTAGCCGCTCCTCCTCAAGTCGCTTCCGCCATTCCCGGGAATAGCAACTGAAATCCGCTCGTTGCCGATTTGAACACGTCGGACACCGAGGCTGTGCGGCGTCCTTTTGACCCATACGGGTCGTATCGACGGTGCCCGTCCGATAGTACGCCTGCGTTCAGCTAGCGAGTCCCTTCTCGGCGCCGCAGTTTGGCGCCTATCGCCTCAGCGATGATTGCCGTGACGAAGCTATTGATGGTCACTCCCTCGCGCTCCGCCTGCTTCGTCAATTTTGAGTAGAGTGTGCGAGGCAGACGCTGACGCCACTGGGCGGCTGCTACCTCGGGCTTGGGAACCTTGCGCCCCGACTCCGCGAAGACGTCAAGACAATCGCGCAGGGCTTCTCTACCGTTCGCGATCGCCTCTTCTATCGTTTCGCCATCGGACATACAGCCGGGAATGTCGGGGTATTCCACACAGATAGCCGCCGCCTTCTTCCTTCGAAAGTGGGCGGACGGTGAACGGATAGGCGTCAGGATTTCGCTTCGTCTTGGATTTCATTTTGCTTTACTGCCACCGCGGCCGGGTCGCCGCCACGCAACGTGGTTTTCGCTGGCGACCGACTGCCAAGTCTTCGATACGCCAGCCCTGTGCGGACTTGGCGCATTCGCAAGAGCGTTTTGACCGCAGCCAGATCATCATGGTACCGCATGCGGTATCGGACTGCGGTCGCCATTGGGTCTTTGTAGAACTACCTCGCACAATGTCGCGAAGTGTTTAGCGCTCTCCAGTCTCAATCTCCATCCCCAACAA
>CALFYN010001115.1 GCA_937952345.1 uncultured Acidobacteriota bacterium | reverse complement strand
CCCGCTTCCATTGGGCGAAGTCATTCTCCGAAGGGTTGGCGCCGGTGTGTACCGGCCTGTGCCGCGGCAATGATCTGGCGCAGGCTCGAATCGGCTATATCGACCGCACGGGGAAATACGTGCTGCCTGCGAAGTACGGACGCGGAGGGCGCTTTTCGGAAGGGCTGGCGAGCGCCTCGGCGACCGCCGGCATCTTCGCGCCGATGGGGTTCATTGACAAGTCGGGCCGGTTTGCCCTCGCGCCACGGTACATGTGGGCTGCCGAATTCCACCATGGCCTGGCTGAGACAGACCAGGGTTTCGTGAACCGCAGCGGAGATATCGCCATTCCAAAACACGGTACTGAGCAGGGAGTTGGCTTTAGGGGTGGCTGGGCCCCGATTTTGGAAGGCGGCAGCGTTACTTACATCGATACGACAGGTAAAGTCGTACTCAAGACACGCTATCAGGACGCCGGGCCGTTCTCGGAAGACCTCGCGGCCGCCTGCGAGCGTCATTGTGGACCATCCGGTTCCGATGGGAGCTGGGGCTACATCGACCGGAAGGGGCAGTTTGCGATCAAGCCGCAGTTCGGATACAGGCCCGGGCCGTTCCGTAACGGATTGGCGCTGGTTTGCTTCGGCTGTACAGAATAGCAGTGAACGGGGAGCATGATTGAAACGATTTCCGGCTTTCGGTCACTACTGACCAAAGGAAAGCCGATGATACTCTCTCTTGTGCAACGTTCGGCTGAGTTATTGCTGTACCGGGCGCCGCCGCTGGCGTTTGCTATGCTGCTAACGGACCGCTACTGCCACTTGGGCAGCTTTGCGCTGGAATGTGTTGTGTTTCTCGCGCTCTGGTACGGGTTCCACACGTTCTACCAATGGTGCCTGCAGCCGCGGCGGTAGTGTCCTCAGGCGAGGAGGCAGCCATGAGCGGCAAGCAAGACAAACCGGAAAAGAAAGCGACACCACCGGCGGATAATCCGCGCAAGCGGTTCGAGCAGTGGGAAGAATTGGAGCAGGACCAGGCGCAAGAGCAGGCCCTGCGGAGGTTGAAGGCGATCGAGGAAGAGAAAAAGAAAAACGTCAAATAGGGGGTATCCCATGGCGAAGAAGAAAGCCACCCGCGCGAGCAAGGCATTGTGGAAAGAAGCGGCGGGGAAACGGTTCCGAATGCGTCCGCTGTTGCGGGAGCTCGATTCGAGTGAAGACCGGGTGGAAGTGGCCGGTGGGAAAGCCGAGAGCAGCGCGGTGCGGGCGGCACAGCACCGGCTGGAGGCGATCGAGGGATTGGGGCAACCGGCGGCGGGGGGCTTTACGGGGCCGACGGCTCCGGTGGTGGGGACGCGGAACTGGACGGCGCTCGGTCCGCTGGCGATTCCCGACGGGCAGACGTATACCGATGCTCGGGTGAATGTGTCGGGCCGGGTGACGGATATCGCGATTGACCCAACCGATCCGCGAACCATTTATATCGGCGCGGCGCAGGGCGGGGTTTGGAAGACGACGGATGGCGGCGTGAACTGGACGCCGATGTCGGATAACGAAGCGTCGCTGGCAATTGGGGCGCTGGTGCTCGATCCGAACGATTCGCAGACGATATACGCGGGGACGGGGGAAGGGAATTTCAGCGGGGACAGCTACTACGGGCTGGGGGTGTTGAAGAGCACGAATGGCGGCGTGACGTGGACGTTGCAGGGCGTGAGTTCTTTTGCGGGCAAGCGGTTCTGCCGGCTGGCGATGCACCGCTCGAATTCGTCCTGTGTGTTGGGGGCGGTGTCGGCGGGAGCGGGTGGCGCGGGGATTTTCCGCACGATGGATGGCGGGGCGACGTGGACGCAATTGGGTAACGGGCTGCCGGCTTCGCATGCCACCGATGTGGCGTTCGATCCATCGAACGGCAACGTGGCGTATGCGGCGTTCTTCGGCGGCGGTGTGTTCAAGACGACGAACGCGCAGGCGGCGAATCCGAGTTGGACGAAGCTGGCGGGCGGGTTTCCGACGACGCAACTGGGACGGATTGTGCTGGCCGTATCGCCTTCTTCGCCGAGCACGGTGTATGCGCTGATCGGCAATGCGAGCACGGACCGCATCAACCGCTTTGTGGTGTCGGCGAATGGCGGAGGGAATTGGACGGCGATTGCGCTGCCTGGGGGGAACATCGGGCAGCAGGCTTTCTACAACATTCATCTGACGGTGGACCCGACGACTCCGGACATTGTGTATTTGTGCGGGATCTCGTTTTGGAAGGCGGTGAAGACGGGGACTTCGTGGTCCGTGACGGAAATCGGCGGGGGGATTCACCCCGATCATCACTGCAGCGCGGTGGACCCGACGGATCACCGGGTGGTGTATGCGGGAAACGATGGGGGGATCTACAAGTCCGTGGATGGCGGGCTGACGTGGGACGATTCGATCAACACGGGGCTGTCGATTGCGCAGTTTGAATTTATCGACGATCATCCGCTGGCGGGGGCTCCGGTGTTTGGGGGGACGCAGGACAACGGGACGGAGATGTATCGCAACAGCGTGGTGTTCTATCACGCCGATGATGGGGATGGCGGGTGTTGCCTGATCAATGAGAACGATCCGAGGGAGGTGTTGAGCACCTATTACGGGGCGTCGCCGAAGGTGAGCACGGTGGGCGGTGATTTCGATACGTGGATGCAGCGGTGGGACGGGATTGTTGGCGATTCGATGTTCTATCCGCCGGTGGTGTCGTGCCAGACGGATCCGCGGCGGATCGCGGTGGGGACGGACCGTGTGAATATCAGCGCGAATCTGGGCGTGGATGGCTGGCCGGTGAAGGTGCCGGCGGGCGGCGGATGGGGCGAGGTGAGCGCGATTGCGTTTGTGACTCCGACGCTGCTGTATGCGGCCAATACGGATGGCGATGTGTTTCGTATTAGCGGGACGACGGCGACGCGGATCAGCCAGGCTCCGCTGCCGGGGTCTTATATTTGGGACATTGCCACGCTGCCGGGGGATTCGAGCCAGGTGGTGGTGGTGATGAGCGGGTTTGGGATTCCGCACGTGTGGCGCGGGGCGGTGCCGGCGGCGGGCGCGGCGGCGTGGACGAATATTTCGTCGAATTTGCCGGATATTCCGGTGAATGCGTTGGTGATTGACCCGACGGACGCGGACCAGATGTATATCGGGACGGATATCGGCGTGTACCGGACGGTGGACGGCGGGGCGTCGTGGAGCCGCTTTTCGAACGGGCTGCCGAATTGCGCGGTGTTCGATATGAAGCTGAACCAGGCGACTCGGATGCTGCGCGTGGCGACGCATGGGCGCGGGATGTGGGAGATTCCGGTGGATGTGGCGGCGACGCCGGCGGTGGATTTGTATCTGCGGGACCATCTGATGGATACGGCGCGCGTGCTGCCGACGCCGGCGGCGAAGGCGGCGTGGAACGATGCGACACAGCATGTGACGCTGGGGATGGATCTGAATTTCTGGATGAGCGCGGATGTGAAGGTGGATGCGCTCGAGGGGAATCCGCCGGAGTATCAGATGGCGGCTTCGCAGGTGGATTATACGCGGTATGAGACGAAGCTGGTGCATCGCAATCCGCGGCGGGGGCGCGTGAACCGGGTGTATGTGCAGGTGCACAATCGCGGGTTTCAGGCGGCTTCCGATGTGCAGGTGAAGTTGCTGTATACGGACGCGTCGGCGGGCGTGCCGGATTTGCCGGCGGATTTCTGGACGGCGTTTCCGGGAGATGCGGGGGATGTGTCGCAGTGGAAGCCGATTGGGGCGGCGCAGACGATTGCGAGTTTGGCGCCGGGGATTCCGATGGTGCTGATGTGGGAGTGGACGCCTCCGGTGACGGCGGCGGCGCACTCGTGTTTATTGGTGGTGATGGATAGCGTGTCGGATCCGATTCCGGCGGCGGCGAAGGTGCTGGGGCTTGGGGTGCTGGTGCCGGGAGAGAAGCGGGTGGCGATGAAGAATGTGCATGTGCTGGATGCGGGGGCGTCGCCTACGGCCGTGGTTCGGTTGGCGGCGGGGGCTGCGAAGAAGCAGCGGGTGCGGGTGGTTTCGCATGGCGGGGCGGGGAAGTGGAATGTGGCGTTTGGTGCGGGTGTTCAGGTGAAGGCGGTGGCGGGGTTCAAGAAGGCGGCGCTGGCGGCGGGAGCTTTGAAGGCGGCCGGAGCGGCGGTGGGGTGGAAGGTGGGGAAGGATTCGCTTGCGTTGCAGGGCGGGGATGGGGAGTTGGAATTGACGGTGCCGAAGGCGGGGGTGGAGATGGTGGTTACGGGGAAAGGGGGAAGTTTCTCGGTGGTGCAGTATGAGGGGGAACGGGTGGTGGTGGGGTGTATTTTTGTGGTGCGGGAGTAGGTACGCTTCCTGCAATAAGTCTGGGCGTAAAATTTGTGAGCCTCTCCGACGCTGTTCTGCGCCACTACTGGTGAATACCGTAGCGTTTCATAGCTCCGGGCTGGTGCTAGGTCAGGACCAGCAGCGAGGAGAAACTCATGATGGTCGTTCGCCGGGCCGCATCCGTTATTGGATCTGCGATCCAACTGAGTGTTGCAGCAATCCTGCTCGCTGGCTGGCTGTCAGCACAAGTTCCCCTTACCTCAGGAGTCACCCAACCGACCTCCCTGAGCGGACTCGCAACTTGTACAGCCACGCCTCCATCACGGTGTATCATTTGGGACAGTTCCTACTATATCGACGTCCCCGCAAACGCCACCCAACTGAGCCTCGCCGTTCAGCAGAACACTGGCCCACAATTGGTCGTCTATGGGCGTTACGGATCGCTCCCCGTCCTCCAGAACGGCTCTGTTCTCTACGACCTGGAAGTGGTCGCCGGTTCATCCGGAAGCATTACGCGCGCTAGCGGCCTGCAGACAGGCCGATATTATTTCCGGACAGCAATTTACGTTTATTTCACCCAAACTGTCTCCGTGTCCGGCAGTCTCACCGTAACACTCCAGACGACAGCGCCTACCTACTCCATCAGTGGCACCGTCCGCGACTCCTCGAGTAATCCGGTTTCCGGTGTGCAGATGAGCCTCACCGGCGGCGCCAGCAACTCGGTGACAACGTCAACCTCCGGCAGCTATTTCTTCCCGTCCCTGACGTCGGCGTTGAGCTACACCATCACACCCTCAAAATCCAATTGCACCTTCAGCCCCCCCAGCCGTACCCTGACTCTCAACTCTGACCTGTCTGGTCAGGACTTCACGGCATCCTGCCTGCCGTCCACCTTCACGATCTCAGGCCAGATTCGCGATGCGAGCAACAATCCAGTCTCCGGTGTACTGGTGACGCTATCTGGCGGAATGTCCACCAACGTCACCACCGGTTCGTCTGGGGACTATGCGCTCACCAATCTGACGGCGGGGCTCAATTATTCGGTGACGCCGTCGAAGGTGGGGTACTCGTTCACGCCCCTCACACGCTCCTACACGAGCTTGAGTTCCAATCAACTGGCACAGAACTTCACCGCCCTGGCGAATTCGAGCGGAACGTTTAACGGATCGTGGTCCGGCCTGACCAGCCAAGGGCGGACAATCAGTTTCACGGTTTCCAACAACACGATCACACAGATTGTCTATTCGATTGGTTGGAGCGCCGGCGCGGGGTGCCCGACAAGTTCTACGACAACCTCCAACGTCAACATCCCCATCTCGAGCGGCTCGTTTTCCAACTCAACCTTCTCCGGCAGTTTCTCATCGCCGTCTTCGGCTTCGGGCACACTGCAGGCGGTCCTCAACATCCCGCCTCCGCAGAATTGCTATCAGACAGTCAATTTGACGTGGACTGCCTCGCTGGACTCCGTCCCGTGCACCTACTCGATTTCCCCAACCTCGAATACTCTGCCAGCCATCGGCGGTGCGGGAAGCATCAACCTGACTACGCAGTCCGGCTGCGCCTGGACGGCAAGCACAGACTCGGGATGGATCACACTGCTGAACTTTCCCTCGGGCAGCGGCTCAGCCACCATGCAATACGTGCTGTCGGCCAATACCGGCCCGCAACGGACCGGCACCATCACCTTTGGAGGGCAGATCTTCACCGTGACCCAGCAGGCGGCGTCCTGCGTTTACGGCATCACGCCTCTTTCCGCCTCTATCGGTGCCTCCGGGGGGAACCAGAATGTGACCGTGCAAACCACCACCGGCTGCGCGTGGACAGTTTCCAGCCCACCCTCATGGATCACCATTTCCAGCGGAGCGAGTGGATCCGGCAATGGCACAGTTGTTCTTTCCGTCGCGGTGAACACAACCAGTTCTTCGCGCATGAGCACGCTCACGATCGCCGGCCAGAGCTTTACGTTGACGCAGTCGGGCGCGGCATGCTCCTTCGGTCTCAGCGAAAGCACCCTGCACATATCGTCCTCCGGCGGCTCAGCCACGGTGAATCTCGATACCGGCGCCTCGTGCAATTGGAATATTTTCAACTCCGAATCCTGGGTCACCCTTGCTTCCTCATCTGGTACGGGTCCGGCGGCCCTCCAGTTTACAGTGGCGCCCAACACCAGCCCCAATCCGCGCTCGGCTGTGCTCTCCGTGGCCGGGCTTTCTCTCACGATCAACCAGAGCGGGATCGCCTGCAGCTATTTCCTCTCTGCCTCGAGCGCGACTCTGCCAGCCGCAGGAGGCTCCGTGGATATCGTTCTCACGGCTGGCCCGTCGTGCTCATGGTCGGTCTCCAATGCGAATTCGTGGTTGATCGTCTCTCCATCGTCCGGCGTTGGCAATGCCACAGTGAACCTTTCGGCTCCCGCCAATCCCTCAGCCGCTTTGCGCACCGGCACCCTGACCATCGCCGGGCAATCGTTCAGCCTGACCCAGGCTGGCGCTACGCTGCCGCCAGCGCCCCTGACGCAACCCACGCGCTTTGGAGCACTCGAGCCGTGCCGCCTGGTGGAAACGCGTGCCGAATACAACTTCGAAGGACGAACGGGCGCGTTCGGTCCGCCATTCCTCGGCGGCGGCGAAACACGGACCTTCGTTCCCTCAGCTTCCTCGGTCTGCCAGAAGGTGCCCGCCTCGGCCCTGGTCTTCGTTCTGAACGTGACATTGATCCCTCGCGGCCCGGTCGATTTCGTCACGGTCTTTCCCGCGGGCGAACCCCGGCCTGATTTCCACACCGCCACTTCGCGTGACGGCCAGATCGTGGCGAACTCCGCAATCGTCCGCGCCGGCGCCGGTGGCGCCATCAGCATTTACGCCTCGCAAGCCACCGACGTCGTGATCGACATTGCCGGCTTCTTCACCGATAACCCTGCCGTGGCAAACCTCGCGTTCTATCCGGTTTCGCCATGCCGCGTGATCGAAACCAGAGCCGAATACCGCCAGCCTCCTGGACCCTTCGGTCCATACGGAATGAATGCCCGCGAAACGCGCAGTTTCCGTTTCCCCAGCAACGGCTATTGCCCGATTCCCAGTTCCGCGGCTGCCTACTCGGTGACCATTACGGTGGTGCCCTCGGGTCCGCTCGCGTTCCTCACCGCCTGGCCTACGGGGCTGCCACAGCCGAACGTATCGAGCATGAACTCACCCGCGGGCCGCGTGCTTGCCAACAGCGTCATTGTTCCTGCCAGTCCCGACGGCAGTATCAACCTGTATACGTACGACCGCTCCGATGTCATTGTCGACATCAATGGCTACTTCGCCGCCGACGATAACGCTTTCGGCCTCTACTACTTCCCGGTGACCCAATGCCGCGTGAGCAATACCACGGACAACTCCCTTTCCGGTTCGTTCGGGCCCCCCGCGTTTGCAAACGAAACATCGCGAACCATCCCGATTCTTGCTTCCTCCCGCTGCACGGGCATTCCATCGAGCGCCAAGGCATACGCTCTCAACGCCGTGGTGCAACCCAACGGATCCCCCATGCCCTTCCTAACGGTCTGGCCAACCGGACAGCAGCGGCCCAATGCTTCCGTGATCAATGCCTTCCAGGGGCAATCCGTGAGCAGTGGGTTCATCGTGCCAGCGGGCGCTGGGGGGAGCGTCGATGTGTTCGCCTACCGCGCAACGCACGTGATCCTCGAACTCGCCGGATTCTTCGGCCGCTAACTAAACAACGGAGTGTCACCTTATCACGGGCTGAAACGTGAGCCCACAAGTCGCCAGTGTATACTGTGGTTTGTCTTACATCTCAAATGGGACTCACTGTTTGAGACTGGATAGGAGGACTGTGGGAAAAGTGACTCTCTTGGAATCCGCGCCGGCAGATGTGCGCACGATTGGCGTGTCATCGGGTAGGAAAATCGTGCTCAAATCCGGCGATGAGGACGAGATTGAGGTGCGCTCGCCATCCGGGGAGATGGAAGTATCCATTCGGTTGACCAGCGCAGGGCCGGAAGTGAGGGTGATCGGTGGCAGCCTGACGATGGAGTCGCCGGGACCAGTGGCCGTCGACTGTAAACGCTATTTCGTTCATGCAAGCGAGGGCATGGCTTTATACAGCGAGGGAGACATCAGCCTGGACGGCAGGAATGTCCTTCTTAATTGCGCCGAGGCCTGGGAGGCTGGGCATGAAGGCGATTAACCTGGGAGCCGGCGGGATTCTCCATCTGCCGGACCACCGCGTCCCATTGGGGTCATCGGGCCTGGCGGCCGCCAGAGTGGACGATCAAGCGAGGGTACTCGCTGATGCGCATGGCTGCCCCGCCTGTCCGCACCCGGCTGCCGGACCGATCGTGACCGGTTCGCCGAACGTTTTCGTCAACGGCCGGAGAGCGGCGCGAGTGGAAGATACGGGGACACATACCGCTTGCTGCGGACCGAATACTTTCGAAGTGGTCATGGGATCGGCCACGGTGTACATCAACGGCAAACCCGGACACCGCAAGGGGGACGAAACCAAACACTGCGGCGGGATCGGCAGCACATACCAAGGCTCCGGGAGCGTACAGTACGGTGGCGCCAGTGTGAGGAAGGGAGATCCTCAATCCAGACCGCAAATGACGAACTGGATGCCGAATAGCGGGCGATGAAGGATAGGCTGGCATGCGAGTGATGCTGGTCGATGCGCCGGACATGTTCCTGGATGGTTCCGGCCTGACCCGGCAAGTGCTGCCAATGGGCCTTGCCTCCATTGCGGCCGTGCTCCGCGCCGATCACGACGTCACGATGCTGCTGCCCGACACGCGCGCCTATCGGGGCGGCGATCCCTGGGGTGAGATGCTGCGCGCCATCGAGGAGTGGCGTCCGGATCTGATCGGAATCACCTGCGTTACGGCTACGTATCCCGCCGCGCGGCGTCTGGCGGCGCTTTGTTCCCAACGGCTGCCTGGTGTGCCCATCGTGATGGGGGGCGTCCATGTCAGTTTCCGTCCGCGGGAGGCGGCGCTGCTGCCGGGTGTTTTCGCGGCAGTGGCGGGAGAAGGCGAGGTTGCCTTGCCCCGATTGATGGAATGCCTGGGCAAGGCGAGCGGCGATCGAGCAAACTTGGCCGCCGCCATACCTGGAGTGTTCGCGGCGGATTCGAATGGCGAAGTACGCGGAGGATTGCCGCGTAGCCCCATTGGCGATCTGGACAGCCTGCCCTTTCCCGACCGCGATTCCGTTCTGTGGAAGGAAGATCTGCAACCGGCCTTTTATCAGGCGATGATCACCTTGCGCGGATGCCCGTACCGGTGCGTGTATTGCTCGGTCCCAAACGGGCCGGAAGGGAAGACGCGCTATCGCGGGGTTGGCAAGGTAATCGATGAGATGGAAATGCTTGTCGAGCGCTACCGGGTTCCGTACATTTTTTATCACGACAGCGTTTTTACTTTGAATCGGCGGCGTACGCTCGAACTGTGCGACGGTCTTCTGGAACGGGGACTGCGCGTCCCGTTTGCCTGCCAGACACGCGCCGACAGAGTCGATGAAGCCCTGCTGGACCGTATGGTGGAAGCCGGAGTGCACCAGATCTTTTTCGGCGTCGAAAGTGGAGACGCCAACAGTCTTCGGCTGATTCACAAGGACATGCCTCTCGAACAGATCCGCCGCGCGGTGGGTTGGGTAAAGGCTCGAGGGATACGCTGTACGGGGTTCTTCATGGCGGGCTTTCCTTGGGAAACGGGAGAACTCATCCGCAAGACGGTCGATTTCGCCTGCAGCCTGGAACTCGACGCGGTAAGCCTGTTTTCCGCCACGCCGCTGCCGGGCACCGAGCTTTGGAAGATGTCGGCGGGAGGCCAGTTTCCCGAATCGGTCGATTTCCGAAAACCGCAGGTGAATCTTACGGCTCTTCCCGATGAGGATTATGCGCGGTGTTTCCACGAAGCGCGCGAGACCATCGAAGCCTACAACTATTCGCGACTACGCGCGGCGCTTCCCGCCTGGCCGGGATCAGGACTCAGCCAATGCCCGTGAGGAAATGATGCGCGAAGCCTGGATCGAGAGCGCCTCGTTTCTGTGCCCAATCTGCCGCCGTGCGGGGCTGCGGCTGGGCCGCGTCGATCGCCGTTGCGATGACGGGGAAATCCTTTTCGGCTCGCTCGATTGCGCGGGCTGCGCTGCAATGCATCCCATAGTGGATGGAATCCCGCTGCTGGTGGAGGATTGGGTTTCGTATGCGGCGGGGGAGCGGCTCATGATTCTGCGCCGCGACGATCTTCCGGAATGGACCTCTGCCTTGTTGGACGCCCCGCTGGGCGGCGATCATGCCGAACGAATCCGTCTCGGCCTCTTGAACACATACGTTGCCGCGCACTACGGGCGCAGTGAGGAAGCGCATGGCGCCAATGTGAATGCGCTGGCAGACTACGTCGAGAGCATGCTTGCCAGGCATTCGGGAGGCCGCCAGGCCTTGGGTCTTGACGCCGGTTGCGCCGCCGGGGGGTTCACTTCGACGCTTTCGCGGTACGCCGATCTGGCCATTGGGCTGGATCTGCATTTTGAGCGTGTTCGTGAGGCGCAACGCCACCGGGCCCAACGGGGGGATGCCCTGTTCGTGGTTGCCGACGCGCAGGCTGCTCCATTCTCCGCCGCGGCGTTCCAGATCGTGCTTGCACTGAACCTGATTGACTCTTGCGCGCGGCCTCGCGAGACGCTCGAAAGGCTGGATACCTGCCTCCAGCCAGGCGGCCTCCTGGTGCTCACGACGCCGTACCAATATTCGAGCGTCTATTCCGACCCGCAACAATGGGTTTCGGAGGGGGAGTTGCTCTCGTTTCTGAAAGAGCGCTACGAAATTCTCGACGAGCAGCCGCGACTCCCATGGGTGCTTCCGATTTCGCCCCGCCATGTGGACACGTTCCTGGTGCACGCCGTTACCGCAAGGAAACGGGTGGGATGACTTTACGCTGGAAGACGTCGCTTGAAGTTTTATAATGAGAGGGATTCCTGTCCGCTTCCTCAAAGAATAACTAACGTGCAAAAAGTAACTGTGATCGGAGGAGCCGGCTACATCGGTTCCGTCCTCGTACCTACTCTGCTGCGGGAAGGCTATGCCGTTACCGTACTGGATAATTTTTCGCTGGGGCAATCGAGCCTGCTCGATGTGTGCCTGAATGAGAATTTCGAGATCCTGCGCGGGGATTGCCGCGATGAGGGCCTGGTAAAGAAAGCCATCGCCGGGGCGGATTATATTATTCCGCTGGCGGCGATTGTGGGGGCTCCGGCGTGCAAGAACGATCCGGTGGCGACGAGGAGCATTAATCTGGATGCGATTCGCATGCTGCTCACGCTGCGTTCGAAGGAACAGCGCATTGTGTCGCCGTGCACGAATTCCGGTTACGGGATCGGCGAGAAGGGGATTTTCTGCACCGAAGAAACGCCGTTGCGGCCGATTTCGCTGTATGGCGTGACGAAGGTGGAGGCCGAGAAGGCAATTCTCGACGCGGGCAATGGGATATCGTTGCGGCTGGCGACGGTGTTCGGCGCATCGCCGCGGATGCGCATCGATCTGCTGGTGAACGATTTCGTGTACCGCGCCTATAGCGATAAGTTCCTGGTGATTTTCGAAGGGCATTTCAAGCGAAACTATATCCACATCCGCGACGTGGCGAAGGCGTTCCTGCATGCGATCCGGAATTTCGAGGCGCTGAAGGATCAGCCGTATAACGTGGGCTTGAGCGACGCCAATATTTCAAAGCTGGAGTTGTGCGCCAAGATCAAGCAGTATCTGCCGGATCTGTATTACGTGGAGGCGGAGATCGGGCAGGATCCGGACAAGCGGGATTACGTGGTGTCGAATGAAAAGATCGAGCGCACGGGGTACAAACCCGATGTGACGCTCGATCTCGGCATACAGGAGCTGATTAAGGTCTACACGATCCTGCGCGTGAAGCAGTTCGGCAACGTTTAGCGGCGGCGTGCGCCGATGGCGAGCAACGCCATGCCGGCAGCCATGAGTAGGGCAGTGGAAGGCTCGGGGACAGCGTCGCTGAGGACGACGTTGTCGATGCCGGTGGTTTCCACGACGCCGTTGGTGAATTCGGCGAGAATCCAGAAATCGGTGACATTGGCGAAGACGGTTTGGAAGTCGGCGAGCGTGGCCGGATTGCCGGTGGCGTGATTCGACCAGCCCGCGCCGGGGGCCAGTGTGACCGCCAGCGAAGTCCAGGTATTGGCCGATAGGGCGGGGATGGCGCGGTTGTAGGTGAGCACTGTGCCGCCGCCTTTGATCACGAGATCGTTGCTGTTGTAGTCGAGTGCGCCGTTGTAGAGCAGGTCGTAGGTCAGCGTTCCGCCGATGGCGGCCAGCAAGTTGCCGAGATAGGCGGCCGGGGCTTGAAAGAGGGTGTCGTTAGTGTCGAGATCGTCCGTTTCGGCGTAACCACCGGGGTTGCCGCCGGCGGGCTGAAATACAGCAGAGGAAGTGCTGACGAGGTTGTAAGCGGCTGAGCCGGGATCGGCCGCCACGGCGGACCAGCCTTCCACTCCGGCATCGAACGTATTGCTGGCGATGATGCCGGCGTTGAGAGAGAGCATTCCCGTGGAAAGTGCAATCAAAAAGAGAGAACGCATGGTGTCTCTACCTCCGAAAAAGATTGAGACGGGGAGATTTCTCGTAGTATAACCTGCGTTACGGTAGCTGAGCGAGGTGGTCTACGAGAAAGCTGCGCCAGCGCTCGCGCCAGATGGGGAGTTGGAAGGTGCGGGCGACTTCGACGCCGCGGGCGGCGAGTTCGGTGCGGAGACGCTTTTGGCGGATGAGTTTTTCGAGGGCGGCGGAGAGGGCTTTGCTATCGGGTTCGATGAGGAGGCCGTTGTAGCCGTCCTGGACGAGGTCAGGGAGTCCGCCGACGTTGGTGGCGATGACGGCGTTGCCGCTGGCCATGGCTTCGAGGCAGGAAAGGGAAGTGCCTTCACTGGCCGTGGTGGGGACGATGGTGATGTCGGCTCCGGCGTAGGCTTCGGGCATGCGTTCGGGCGGCAGGACGCGCCATGTGACGCGGGAAGGGAAGGAATCGCGGAGGGTTTCGACGGCGGTTTGTTCGCGGGCGGATTCGGCGAGTCCGACGAAATGCATGGACATTTCGGGAAATTCGGCCATGAGATCGGGGATGATTTCCATGGCCAGCCAGAAGCCGCGATTGGTGGTGAGGCGGCGGGGGTAGAGCACGTGGACGGCTTTATCGCTGGAAGGCGGGCGCGGGTGGAATTCGGCGGTATCGACGAAATTGGGGATGTAGCGGAAGCGGTGCGAGAGATGATGGTGCGTGGCGCGGGCCCAGTTGATGGTGTTGGTGTCGACAGAAACGATGCGTTCGAGATTGGCGATGGAGACGCGGTAGTGCTCCATGAGGTTGGCGAAGCCGTCGGACTGGACGGAGGCGGAATCCCAATTGATGCCGTGGCTGATGCCGATGGAATGGGGGTTGGCGAGGGGGGCGGCGAGGTAATAGGCGTGATACAAGGTGAGCGCGGCGGGCGGGGCCTGGGTGTGGAAGACTTCGTTGAGGCGGGAGTCGAGGCCCTGGGTGTCGAGTCCGCAGACTTCGATGCCGGCGTATTCGCGGGTCCAGGCGCCGCGGGCGGATTGATAGGCGCGGACGTGGAAGCCGAGGGAGCGGAAGATGGGCGCGAGTTCGATTAAATAGCGCTCGGCGCCGCCGCTCATCATGGTCTGGCCTTCGCGGTCGAAGAAGAGTGGAGTGAGGACGTGCACCGTGCCGCGGTTGGCGGAGGCGGGCTCAGTGACGGCGCGCTTGGGTTCGGAGGGTGGTGGTGGGGCGGTGGGCGATTCGGGTTGGTGCGCGGCGGTGCGCCAGCGCGTCCAGCCTTCCTGTACGTTTCCCTGTTTGAGGCTCCACCAGGCTTCGGCCAAACCGGCGGCGGAGCGATATTGGCGGGC
>CALFYN010001114.1 GCA_937952345.1 uncultured Acidobacteriota bacterium | reverse complement strand
TTCGGCGGCGAAGATGCCGAAGTTCAACTGCATTTCCATTTCCGGCTATCACATGCAGGAAGCGGGGGCGACGGCCGATATCGAGCTCGCCTATACGCTGGCCGACGGGCTGGAGTATCTGCGGACGGGTATCGCGGCGGGGTTGGATATCGATCAGTTCGCACCGCGGCTCAGCTTCTTTTGGGGCATCGGGATGGATTTCTTCCGTGAGATCGCGAAGATGCGCGCGGCGCGGCTGCTGTGGGCGAAACTGGTACACCAGTTTGATCCGAAGAATCCGAAGTCGATGGCGCTGCGCACGCACTGCCAGACTTCCGGATGGAGCCTGGCGGCGCAGGATCCGTTCAACAACGTGGCGCGCACGATGATTGAGGCGATGGCGGCGGTGTTCGGGCATACCCAATCCCTGCACACGAATGCGCTCGATGAGGCGATTGCGCTGCCGACGGATTTTTCGGCGCGCATCGCGCGCAATACGCAGATTCTGCTGCAGGAGGAGACGGGCATCACGCGGGCCATCGATCCGTGGGGCGGCAGCTATCACGTGGAAGCGCTGACGCATGAGTTGGTGGAACAGGCTTCGAAACATATCGAGGAGATTGAAAGCCTGGGCGGGATGGCGAAGGCTATCGAGACGGGGTTGCCGAAGCTGCGCATCGAAGAGGCGGCGGCGCGGAAGCAGGCGCGCATCGACGCGGGGATGGAGCGCATTGTGGGCGTGA
The DNA here is from genome assembly GCA_937952345.1 of uncultured Acidobacteriota bacterium. Classification (GTDB taxonomy): domain Bacteria; phylum Acidobacteriota; class Terriglobia; order Bryobacterales; family Bryobacteraceae; genus CADEFT01. The sequence continues at coordinate 20,904 of CALFYN010001114.1, read as the reverse complement.
ACGCGTATCGTCCCGAAGAGGAAACGCCGATCGACGTGCTGCAGGTGGACAACAGCCGGGTGCGCGCGCGGCAGATCGCACGGTTGGAGGAATTGAAGCGCACGCGCGATGCGGCGGCGGTGCGGGAGGCGCTACAGGCATTGACGCAGTGCGCGCGGACGGGAGAGGGAAATCTGCTGGAGTTGTCGGTGATTGCGGCGCGGCGGCGCGCTACGCTGGGCGAGATGAGCGCGGCGCTCGAAGAGGTGTGGGGCCGCTACCGGGCTCGCACGCAGACCATTCAGGGTGTTTACGCAAAGGAGAGCATGCACAACGATCAATTCGCGGCGGCGCGCCGACTGGTGGAGGAATTCCGCCGGGGCGAAGGACGTCCGCCGCGCATTCTGGTGGCGAAGATGGGGCAGGACGGGCATGACCGCGGGGCGAAAGTGATCGCCACGGCGTTCGCCGATATCGGCTTCGATGTGGATATCGGGCCGTTGTTCCAGACGCCGCGCGAAGTGGCCCGGCAGGCGGCGGAGAACGATGTGCACGCGCTGGGTGTTTCGACGCTCGCCGGCGGGCATGCGACGCTGATTCCGCAAGTGATCGCGGAACTGGCGGCGCTCGGCCGGGAGGACATCGCGGTGGTGGTGGGGGGAGTGATCCCGCAACAGGATTATGCGCCACTGCGCGAAGCCGGGGCGGCGGCGGTGTTCGGTCCGGGGACGAATATTCCGGGCGCGGCGATCGACATTCTGCGGCTGCTGATGAGCGCATAAGTGAAACGGCTGACGGCGCGGCAATACATCGACGGCATTCTGGAGGCGAACCGGGTGGTGCTGGCGCGCGCCATCACGCTCATCGAGAGCGAACGCGAGGCCGACCGGGAGTTGGCGACGGAGGTGCTGGAGGCGTGCCTGCCGCACACGGGGCGCTCGCGGCGCATCGGGGTGGCGGGTCCGCCGGGCGCGGGAAAAAGCACGTTTCTCGACGCCATCGGGATGCACGTCATCGAGCAGCGCGGGGAGAGCGTCGCGGTGCTTTCCGTCGACCCATCGAGTCCGGTTTCCGGCGGCAGCATCCTCGGCGATAAGACGCGCATGGAGCGGCTGGCGGCGCAGGATGGCGCCTATGTGCGGCCATCGGCATCGCGCGGCCATTTGGGCGGGGTGGCGCGGCGCACGCGGGAAGCGATGCTGCTGGTGGAAGCCGCAGGCTTTCGCAACGTGTGGGTGGAAACGGTGGGTGTGGGGCAATCGGAGATTGCGGTGCGCTCCATGACGGATTTTTTTCTTTTGCTCTTAATTCCCGGGGCAGGCGATGAATTGCAGGGGATCAAGCGGGGGATTCTGGAAATGGCCGACCTGGTGGCCATCCACAAGGCCGATGGAGACAACCGCGCCAAGGCGGAGCAGGCGCGGCAGGCTTATGCATCGGGCTTGCACCTGTTGCGTCCGGCTTCGGGCGGGTGGCAGCCGCGCACGATCGCCTGCTCGTCGTTGACGGGGGAAAATATCGCTGCTGTCTGGGACATGATTCTCGCGCACGACACGCAGCAGACGGCGGACGGCGGGAAAGCCGCGCAGCGCCGCGAACAATCGCTCGCATGGATGCGGGGCGAGGTGCGCGAGGAACTGGAGTTTGCGTTTCGCCGGCATCCGGCGGTAGCGGCACTGCTGCCGGAACTGGAGCGGCACGTGCTGGATGGCGTCTGTTCGCCTGCCCATGCCGCGGCGCGCCTGCTCGCACTGTTTCATCGAAAGGACTAATTCATGCCGCTTCCCTTCCCCACGCTGACCGCCGAAGAAGCAGCCGCCATGATCGAACATGGCCAGACCGTCGGTTTCAGCGGATTCACTCCGGCCGGTGCGCCGAAGGCCATTCCGCGCGCATTGGCGCGGCGCGCGCAGGCTCTGCACGATGCGGGGCAACCGTTCCAGATCGGCGTGCTGACGGGCGCATCGACGGGCCCGTCGCTCGATGGCGCGCTGGCCAAAGCCGAAGCCATCCGCTTCCGCACGCCCTATCAATCGGACCCGACGCTGCGGGCGCAGATCAATTCGGGCAAAGTACGGTTCGTGGATATGCACCTGTCCATCCTGCCGCAGAATGTGCGCTACGGATTCCTGGGGCCGGTGCATTGGGCGGTGGTGGAGGCCGCGGATGTGTTGGCGGGCGGCGGGATCGTACTGACGCTGTCGGTGGGGGCAACGCCCACGTACCTGCAACAGGCGGAGAAAATTCTCATCGAATGCAACCGGTTTCATTCGCCGGCATTATTGGGAATGCACGACATTTTCGAGCCGCAGGATCCACCCACGCGCCACGATATCCCGATTTTCCATCCCACCGACCGCGCCGGATCGCCCATCTGTTATGTGGATGCGAAGAAGATCGCGGGCATTGTGTATACGGAGGAAGCGGACGAGAACGGGGCGTTCAGCCCGCCCACTCCGGTGACGGAGCGGATTGGGCAGAATGTGGCGGATTTTCTGGTGGAGGAGATGCGCGCCGGGCGCATCCCGGAGACGTTTCTGCCGCTGCAGTCGGGGGTCGGCGATATCGCCAATTCGGTGCTGGCCGCGCTGGGGCAACATCCCGACATTCCCGATTTCGACATGTACACGGAGGTTTTGCAGGATTCGGTGGTGCCGCTGCTCGAAGACGGGAGTGTGCGGTTCGCCTCCACGTGTGCGCTGACGTTGAGCGATGCCATGATGGAGCGGGTGTACGGGAATCTCGATTTTTTCCGCGAGCGCATTCTGATGCGGCCGCAGGAGATCACGAATCACCCGGAGATTGTGCGCCGGCTGGGGATTGTTTCTATGAACACGGCGATTGAAATTGACGTTGGGGGGAACGTGAACTCGACGCACGTGATGGGGCAGCAGATGATGAACGGCATCGGCGGATCGGGCGATTTCACGCGCAACGCGTACCTGTCGTTTTTCTCGTGCCCTTCGACACAGAAGGGCGGGAAGATTTCCACTATCGTACCGCTGGTGAGCCATATGGACCATAGCGAGCATTCGGTACAGGTGGTGGCGACGGAGTGGGGCGTGGCGGATCTGCGCGGGAAGGATCCGCATCAGCGGGCGCACCTCATTATTGAGAAGTGCGCGCATCCGGAGTACCGGGAGCCGCTGCGGGCGTATCTGGCGGCGGCGCGCAAGGGGCACGAGCCGTTTTCGGCGCGGCATGCCTTCGCCATGCACTTGCGGTATCTGGAGGAAGGCGACATGCGCGGCGTGCAGTTCTGAGCCAGTTGCTGGTGCGCGTGACGTTTTGAACGCTCGCGCCACGCCACCCTGGCGCGTCCGCCGACCTGCGAAGATGGATCGCATGGCCTCCGGCGCGCTTCAGTTCACCTGTATTCCGGGATGCACCGCCTGCTGCGAACAAAAAGGATGGGTCTACCTGACCGAATCCGACTTGCAGCGGGCGGCGCGGTTTCTCTCGCTCACGGCGGAGGAGTTCGAACAGCGGTACGTGGTGCGGACGCGCCATCGCCTGCGGCTGCGAAAGCCGCCGGGCGCGCAATGCCATTTCCTGCGTGAAGGAGGGTGCTCGATTCACCCGGTGAAGCCGGTGCAGTGCCGACTGTTTCCCTTCTGGCCGGAACTGGTGGAAGACCGGAGGGCCTGGAAATCGGCGGGGCGGTATTGTCCCGGCATCGGGCAGGGCCCGTTGATTCAAATCGGGACGGCGCTCGAAACGGCACACGAAATGAAAAGCGCCTACCCTGCCCTGTACCCCGTGGCGGATTCTTGAGAGCGGCGCCAATTCTCTGCCGAAGTGACAGATTTTTAACGGTTTTTCGGCGGCATGCGGGGGCTGAACCATGCCATTCCGGCGAGTGGCCCTCGGTTTGCAAATTTGCCCAGCATGATGGACCGTATCGCGGGCAAATTCGAACAATACATGACGCTACTGAGCACCCGCCAGAAGCTGGTGGCTTCGAACATCGCCAACGCCGACACACCTGGGTATAAGACCAAGGACGTGGACTTTCAGTTTGAGTTCCTCAGCCGGGTGGACGGCGCGGCGCCTCGCGTCATCGAGCCGGATCTGCCGTCGAAAAATGACGGCAACAACGTGAGTATCGACCGCGAAGCCCGCCTTCTGGCCGAAAACGGGATCCGTTTTCAGATGGCGTCGCTGATGGCTCGCGGCGAGATACGGAAGATTCGCAACGCTATTCAGGAGGGCAAGGGCGGATGAGCCTGTTTCACTTACTCTCAATTCCCGCATCCGGCATGGCCGCACAGCGGCAGCGCGCCGAGTTGCTGGTGGAAAACCTCGCCAACGCGGAAACGACACGAACGCCGGAGGGCGGCCCGTTCCGCCGCCGCGACGCAATCTTCGAAAGCCAGACGCAGGGTTCGCCATTCTCGGCGGTATTTGCCGGCGAACTGGCCGCGCCGGGCGTCGGTGTCACCGTTTCCGAAGTAGTGGTGGATGACCGCGAACCGGACATGCGCTACCAACCGGGACATCCCGACGCCAACGCCGACGGCTATGTCGCCTACCCGCGCATTCAGCCCGCCGAGGACATGGCGGATCTCATGGGCGCCACGCGGGGCTACCAAGCCAATGTCTCCGCCATGACGGCCATCAAAGACATGCTGCAGCGCTCCATTGATCTGATGCGTTAAAGGAACTCGTTTCCATGAATCCTCTCCAACAGATTCGCTTTCCGGCTCCCGTGGAGCCGCTCTCATCGACGCCGTTGTCGCCGCAGACCGCAAAGCCCGCAGAGACCAGCTTCGGGAATCTGTTCGAGCAGGCCGTGCAGCGTGTCGAGCAGACGCAATTGGACAGCAGGGAGAAAGTGGACCGCCTGCTGCGCGGCGAAGAGCAGGAACTGCATGAAGTTGTCCTCGCCTCACAGCGCGCGGAGCTTTCGTTTGAATATTTTCTGCAGGTGCGAAACAAAGTCGTCCAGGCCTATCAGGAGATCATGCGCATGCAGATGTAGCGCAGATCACGCGTAAACTTCCATGTGGGAACAACTCAAACGGCTCTCCGGCAGCCTTACCCGTAAACAACAAATCAGCGTCGCCCTGGCCGCCGTGGCCGTGGCTCTGGGGATCTATTTCTTCCTGCGCCAGAACCGGGAGAAAGACTTTCGGCCGCTTTTCACCGGGCTCGCCGCCGAGGACGCCAACCGCGTCGTAACGAAACTCAAGGAAGCGAACGTCGAATACCGGTTGGGCGAAAACGACGGGGTGGTACTGGTGCGTTCAGCCAAACTCGCCGAGACGCGGCTGATGATTGCCGGGGCGGGGCTGCCGAAATCGGGGCGGATCGGCTTTGAGTTGTTCGATAAGACGAATTTCGGCGCAACCGATTTCGCCGAACAGGTGAACTACCGCCGCGCGCTGGAGGGCGAGTTGGAACGCTCGGTGATGTCGCTGGCCGAAGTTGCCGAAGCGCGTGTGCATCTGACGTTTCCCAAGCAGAGCGTTTTTGTCGAGCAACGCCAACCGGCCAAGGCCAGCGTCCTGCTGAAGCTCAAACCGGATGCGCGATTGTCGGCGCGCAATGTTCTGGCCATTGAACATCTGGTGGCGAGCGCCGTGGAAGGGTTGGCCCCGGAACTGGTCACTGTGGTGGATATGCAGGGCAATCTGCTCAACAAGGTTCCGGCCAATCCGGATGAGGATGAGAAGAAAGACCTGCGCCTGGAATACCGGCAGAAGGTTGAGCGCGATTTGCTGGCCAAGATCAACGCCACGTTGACGCCCATACTCGGCCCGGAACACTTCCAGACGGGGGTTTCCGTGGATGTCGATTTTTCGAGTGGGGAGCAGAGCGAAGAGGAGTGGGATCCGGACCGCAGCGTCATGGTCACGCAGCAACGCACCGAGGAAATGAACACGCCCAGCACTCCGGCGGGCGTGCCGGGAACGGCATCCAGCCTGCCCCGGCCGACATCACGCCCGGGCACAAAAGACCAGGGCATGGTGCGCCGGACCGAGAACATCACCTACCAGACCAGCCGCACCGTGCGCCGCACGACGTTGCCGCAAGGGGGCATCCGCCGGCTCACCGTATCGGCGGTCCTCGATCAGGGTGTGCGCTGGGAAGGAACGGGACAGAAAGCCAAACGAATTCTGGAGCCACCGCCAGAGGAAACCATCAAAAAGGTGCGCGACCTCATTGCCGGGGCCATCGGGTTCAACCAGGAGCGCGGAGACCAGATCGTCGTGGAGAGCCTTCCCTTCGAGAGCACGCTGCGGAAATCGTTGCCGCCTCCCGATCCCGCTTCACCGAAGGCCACACCGGTCACGGCGCCTCCGGCCGCGCCGGGTTCGCCGCTTCCGTCCGCTCTTACGAAATGGCTGGCCGATAAGGGTATCAAAGTGGATCCCATGATACTCATCGGCGCAGCGGCGGGTGTTCTCTTATTGCTTCTGGGTGGAGTGGCCTTCTTCCTACGCAAGAAGAAAAAGAAGAAAGCCCTGATCCTGGCCAAGGCGGCGGCCGAGGCTGCCGCTCAAGGGGCCGGCGAGTTGCCGCCCGCGCAGACCAAGGCCCCGGTTCCGCATGGCCCGTCGGCCGTCGCCCATCACTCCGCGGCAGATCCTGGCCTGTCCGAGGAAGAGCGCGAAGAACGCATCGCCGCCCAGGAGCGGGAGTTGCTGGCCTCGCTGCGCGGCCCGGAAACGACCACCAAAAAATCGGAGATTCTCGTCAAGCACATCACCGAGCAGGCCAAGAAGAACCCTGTTGCCGCGGCCCACCTCATCCGCAGTTGGATCGCAGAAAAGGAGCGTTACTAGACCATGCCCGCACCCGCGCCGGAAAAGGCTCCGGTCATCCCGGGCCCGCGTAAGGCGGCCATCCTCTCGGTCATGCTGGGCGACCACATCACCGCCGAGATCTTTAAGGAACTCGAAGAGGAGGAGGTCCATCTGATCAGCCGCGAGGTGGCCAAGATCGGCAGCGTCACCAGCGACGAATCCGAATCCATCCTCGAGGAGTTCTACCAGATGTCGCTCGCCAGCGACTATGTTCACAAGGGCGGCATTGACTATGCGCGGAAAGTCCTCGTCAACGCCTTCGGCCCGGAACACGCCAAGAAACTCCTCGACCGCCTCATGAAGGCCCTCGGCACCGAGGGGGCCAACTTCGATGCGCTGCAAAAGGCGGACCCGCAGCAACTGGCCAAGTTCATTCACAGCGAGCATCCGCAAACCATCGCGCTCGTGTTGTCGCACCTCAACCCTTCGCAGGCCGCCGGGCTGCTCAACTCACTGCCGCCCGAGATGCGCGCCGACGTCGCCCTGCGCATGGCCCACCTCGACCAGATCTCTCCCGAAATCATTTCCAAGATCGCCAGCATCATCGGGCAAAAACTGAAGGCGCTCGGCGAGCTCAGCCGCGAATCCTACGGGGGCGTGCGAGCCGTATCCGAGATCTTCAACCGGCTTGACGTCACCACCAGCAAGGAGATCCTCGAAGCCATCGAACATGAAGACCCCAATCTGGTGGAAACCATCCGCCACCTCATGTTCGTCTTCGAAGATCTGCTCATGCTGGATCAGAACGCGGTCAAGGAGATCCTGGGCCGTATCGACCGTAAGCTGCTCACGGTGGCCCTCAAGGGCACCTCCGATCAGCTCAAGCAGCACTTCCTCGGCTGCATGAGCGCGCGCGGGGCGGAAATGATGAAGGAAGACATGGAATCGCTGGGGCCCATCAAGATCAAGGAAGTGGAAGCCGCCCAGCAGCAGATCATCTCCATCGTCCGGCAGTTGGAAAACGAAGGGGTGATCAACACCAAGGGAGCGGGTGGAGATCAGTATGTCGTCTAGGATCCTGCGGCAAGAGCAGGCGCAAGCGGCCACCCCGGTGGAATGGAATCCCGTCGCCGGCGTTCCGGTGGCCGCCGAAGCACACCCGCTCTATGAACCGCCGGCCACTCGCCACGCACAGCTCGAGGCATCCGCTCCGCCGCCGGCGCCGCCGCCCGGGCCCCCGCTCGAAGACTATCTGCGCCTGGAATCGGGCCTTCGGGCCCTGGAACAGTCCATCCCGGAGCGCGAGCGCAAGGCCCACCGCAAGGGCTTCGAGGAAGGAGAAGCGGCGGCAGCCGGCAAGTGGAACCCCGTGCTCGAGAATGCCGCCCGTTCGTTGACCGACCTGGCCGGGCTGCGGGCACGCTTGCGGCGTGAAGCCGAGCAGGATGTCATCCGCCTGGCCTCGGCCATGGCCCGCCGCATCCTGCGCCGCGAACTGAGCATCGACCCGGAAGCCCTATCCGGACTGCTCAAGACCGCCTTCGAACGCCTGGATATGCGTGAAACCAACCGCATCCGCATCCGCCCGGACGATCGGGAAGCGGTCACCGCCTGCCTGGCCCGCATCGGGAGTCCGCAGCGGATTGAGGTCATCCCCGACGCCTCGCTCGAACGCGGCGCGCTGCTGCTCGAATGCGACCGCGGCCAGCTCGACGCCTCGGTGGAAACCCAGCTTGATGAAATTGAACGCGGCTTTGCCGACCTGCTCGAACGAAGGAGAGAATCATGAGCGCACTCGATCTCGCCGCGTATCTACACGCCGTCGAGCAAACCTCCACGGTGCGCTGGACCGGAACCGTCACGGCGCTGGTCGGGCTGCTTGTCGAATCGCAGGGCCCGGCCGCCGCGGTGGGCGATTTCTGCGACGTGGTCACCTCCACCGGCCGGCGCATCCGCATGCAGGTCATCGGCTTTCGCGATGGGCGTGTGCTTTCCATGCCGCTGGAGGAAATCGACGGGCTGCAACTCGGCGACCGTATCGTCGCGCGTGGGCAGGAAGCACGGGTCGGCGTCGGCCCGGCGCTGCTCGGACGCGTTCTGGACGGCTTTGGCAAGCCGCTCGACGGGAAAGGCCCGGTGGAAGCCGTGGACCACTACGATCTGTTCCGGACACCCCCCGGCCCGCTCGAACGCGAACCCATCCGCTCCCCCCTGGTCACCGGCATCCGCGCCATCGACAGCCTGCTGCCCTGCGGCAAAGGCCAGCGTATCGGCCTGTTCGGCGGCAGCGGGGTGGGCAAAAGCACGCTGCTCGGCTCGATGTCGCGCCACAACTTCGCCGATGTCACCGTCATCGCCCTCATCGGCGAGCGCAACCGCGAAGTGCGCGGGTTCATCGAACAGGAGCTCGGCCCCGAAGGCCTGGCCCGTTCTGTCCTCGTCGTCGCCACCAGTGACCGGCCCGCGCCTCTCCGCATCCGCGCCTGTTTCGTGGCGCTTGCCATCGCCGAGTATTTCCGCGACCAGGGCGCCGACGTGCTGCTGGTGATGGACTCCGTCACCCGCCTCGCCATGGCGCAGCGCGAAATCGGGCTTGCCGCCGGAGAGCCGCCCAGCCAGAAGGGCTATACGCCTTCCGTCTTCCACATCCTGCCCAAGGTGTTTGAACGCGCCGGTTCGTTCCCGCACGGCTCCATCACCGGCTTCTTCACGGTGCTGGTGGAGGGAGACGATTTCAACGAACCCATCTGCGACGCCGTGCGCGCCATTCTCGACGGCCACATTATTCTCTCGCGGGACTTGGGCGCGGCCGGCCACTATCCCGCCATCGACATTCTCCAATCGGTGAGCCGCCTCGCCTCGCAGGTGGCCACTCCCGCGCAGAAACAGGCGATGGTGAAAATCCGGGAGGCGATGGCCGCCTACCAGCGGGCGCAGGACCTTATCCTCCTGGGCGCCTACACGGCGGGCTCGAACGTGAAACTGGACGCCGCCATCCGCGCCCGCCAGGAGCTGGAAGACTTCCTCAAGCAGGAAGCGCACGCCAAATCGAGCCGTGAGGAGACGCTCGCCCGGCTTGAGCAATTGGCTGCCATGCTCGCCCCATGAAACGTTTCCAATTCCAACTCACCACGGCCCTCGACTGGCGCAAGCGCCGCATGGAGACCGAACAGGCGCGTCTCGACGAGTTGCTGCTGCACGAAGCACAACTGCATCAGGCGCTGCAGGAAGCGGCAGCGCAACGCGCCGCGGCAGCCGACCAGTTGCTGCAGGCTCGGTCCATCGATGCCGCCGATCTGGCGGCGCTCGAAACCTACCGCCGCGCCCTCGACAGCCGCAAGCGCCGCACCCAAGCCGAACTCGTCCGCACCGGGGAAGCGCTCGCCCGCCAGCGCCAGGTGCTGATTGCGGCCATGCGCGACTACCGCCTCATGGAGAAGCTCAAAGACCGGCGCCTGGAGGAGTGGCGCAAGCAACTCGACCGCGAAATGGAAAACGAGGCCACGGAACTGTATCTTGCGAAACTGGGACGCAAGGTCTAATGTTCCTAGGTGATTCCTCCGATATTTGGTGCAGTATGAGACTCGCCCTAGTTGCGTTCCTCCTGCTGTTGCTGCCGCTGATCGCGGTGTCGCAGCCCGTCCGCACGGCGAAATGGACCATCCTGCCGCTGGCACACCCGGACGCCAAGCTGCTCCTCGGGCTCGATTGGCGCCGCGTCCTGGAATCGCCCATGGGCGCCGTGGTCCAGGAACAAGTCAGCAAGGGCGGCCATCCGCTGCTCGGCTTCCTCGACTCCATCGATAACGTCGACCGAATCCTGGTCTCCTCACCGGGGATGGGAGAAGACGGAAGATCGCCGCTACTGGTGATCGGCGAAGGGCGGTTCGTGCTACCCAAGATCCGCGCCATGGCCAAGGCCGACGGGGCCGTGTCCCGCAAGTACAACGATGTGGAACTGCTTGTGCCCCCGAACGCCACCAACGCCGATCTGCACTTTGCGCTGCTCGACGGCAACACCATCCTCTTCGGCGACGGGTTCAGCGTCAAACAGGCCATCGACCGCTGGCAGCGCGCCGCGCAGGAAGGCCACGAACGCAATCCGGTTTTCTTTCGCGCCACCACACTGTCCACCATGCAGGAGATCTGGGCCGTCGCTCATGATCCCGCCACTTCGCTTGCCGCCCTCGGCATGAACGGCAGCACACTGGCGGAACAGGTGGAAAGCGTCGAATTCGGAATTACGGCAGGCAAAACATTGGATGCCACCGTATGGGTCAAGGCGGCAACGGAGGAGGCTGGGGAAATGCTGGCTACGGGGTTGCCGGCGCTTCTCCAGCTTGCCGCCTTGACCTACAACCAGCAGCCGTCGCTCGCCATGGTGGCGCGGCGTCTGAAGGTCGTCAATGAGCAGAACTACGTGAAGATGGGCGTCTCCATCGATCCCCGGCTGTTCGCCCGCAGCCTGGATGAACTGCGCGCTTCCTCTGTGACAACGACCACCACCGCCGTGGCCGCGCCGCAAAGCGCGGCAGCCCTTCCGCCCACACCGCAGCCGCAGCCGGAACAACCGCCGCAGCGCCGCGTGGTGCGCATCATCGGCATGGACGAAGGGGTGAAGGAAATCCCCTACGAAGTAAAGCGCCCGGACTAGCACAGCCGTTACTGTAACCGCCTTACGGACAGACTGGCCTTGTATTCACCGACACCGAGGATGATCTCGCCCGATGTCGGATGAAACGCCGGCCCATCCATTGTCCACTTGGCCTCGCGGAACAAGCGCGGCTCGCCACCGTCGACACTCACCCGCCAGAGATTCGCCGGCGCCCCGTTCTCATCGCTGTTCCAGAAGACGATTTCCCGATCCCCGGGCACGAAAAACGGGACTGCGGCGCGGCAATTCGCACCCTCGCACACCACTTTGGGCTGCGGGTTGTCGAGAGGCGAGACAATCAGGCGGCTCTCGCGCGTAGTTGGATTGACCTCGCTGTACACGATTTGCCTCCGGTCGGCGGAAAGCCCGAACGATCCGATCATCGCCCCGCTGCGAGCCTCAATCAGAGTACGCGCCGCACCGGTTTCCAGATTCAGGCCCACAATCCGGCCATTCGGCCCATTCTGCACCTGCGGATCCCTCGCGGTATAGATCAATGTCTGGCCGTCGTTGAGCACAGTAGGGTTGTACCAGGCGTTCATGTCCACCACGTCCGCTGCCGGTTTCATCTCCCCGGTTTCCGTGTTCAGCCGGAAGGAAGGCCGCCCCCCGTAGTTGCCCGTGTTGCCGATCGCCAGCAGCGACTTTCCATCCGGGAACCAGTTCAGCCGCATCACACTTGGAATCTTCGCCGGAAGCACTCGTTCCTTACCCGATGCCATATCGCGAATCACGATCGTGTTGTCATTCACTCCGCCTCCGCCGACGGCGTAGGCCAACTTCGATCCGTCCGGCGAAAACGCGGGCCGGCCACCCTGAAATCCCAGCGGCAGCTTCCGCATCGGGTCGTTGCTCGACCGGAAAGAATACAGGTCACTCACAAACTCCGCTTGAATGGCGAAAACGGCGCCGGACGGCGAGACACCCACCAGGCTCTCATCCTGCGCCTTCTCGTTTAGGCTAAGTCCCAACAATTGCGGTTCCCCTTGCACTTTTCCGCCAGCCACCGCCAGCTTGTAAGCACGCGGACGCCCGCTGCGCTCGCTCACCACCACCAACTCGCCGCCGCTCAGCCAACCCAACACGTAATCGTGGCCCGGCCCGGACATGACGACATTCGACTCGCCACCACTCACCGGCATGATCCGCACATCCGTGGGCACATACCCGCGTGTGCTCTGATCCGGAGCAGCGGAAGGATACGCAATCCATTTCCCGTCCGGCGAAAACTTCGCAATCCTGCGGCCCGTCCACCAATTGAACTGCGGAGTCTCCAATTCCTGCACCGCTCCGCCGGCGGACGGCACCAGCAGCAGCCCGCGCTTCCTGTCATTTGTCTTCGCCACCAGAATCCGGCTCCCGTCGGCCGACCAATCCACCGCCGAAAAATAGTCATGCGCGGCGCCATCTCCGGCAATCAGCATCCTGTCCCCGGTCTGATCCGTCCGCGCCACATGAAGATCTCCTTTCCCCTCCTGCCGCTCATTGGCGAAATGGGTATAGGCCACCAACAACCCATCGGGAGAAACCAGCGGCCGCCAATGGCGCGCCTGCCGGTTGGAAGGCGCCGCAACAGCGGTCTTCACAGCCCCCGACCCCGTGTCGAGCACACAAATCGCTCCGCCACACAGAAACCCGACAAATTTCCCATCCCGCGACGGGCGCGCGTCCGCGATGCGATCGGAAGCATACAAAACCCGCTGTCCGTCGGGCGCGGTTCCGCCACCCCCCAGCGCCGCCAGCCGCGACTTCGCCTCCGCGGCATCCTTCTGATCGCCAAACTCCCGCACCAGCCGCTCGTAGGCCTTACGCGCCTCGGCGCTCCCCAATTTCTCGTGGCATTGCCCCATCCGCAGCAGCGCCCGCGCGGCGATTTCCCGATCCGACCCAGCCCGCGACAAAATCCGCTCATATTGTTTCAGCGCGCCCTTGAGGTCGCCTTGCACCGTCTCGCGCTGGATGGCGGCTTGCAGTTCGACGCCGAGGGAGGAGTTCTTTTGATAGCCGTGCGCGCTAAGCGCAACCAGCAGCAGGAAGCACAGGTGTGTTCGTTTCATGACTTCAGCTTGCCCTCCGCATGTCGCGCCCCCGTGCACACATTGTGGAGATTCCGTGACGTCCGCATGGCATTACACATCGAAGCGATACCCCAACCCGCGCACGCTGATCAAATGCCGCGGCTCGCCGGGATCCGCCTCAATCTTCCTCCGCAGCTTCACAATATGCGTATCCACCACCCGGTCGGTAACATTCGTATCCCGCCCCCACACCGATGCAATCAGCTTCTCACGTCCCAGCACCCGGCCCGCATTGCGCAGAAACATCTCCAGCAGCCGGAACTCGAGCGCGGTGATCTCCAGCGCCACGCCACCCCGCCGCAACTCCACCTTCGCCGTATCCAGTTCGCAATCGCCGAAGCGCAGAACCACCGAACCTGCCTCCACCGGCCCGCCGCGCCGCAGCAGAGCCTTCACCCGCGCCCGCAATTCCCGCGGGCTGAACGGCTTTGTCACATAATCGTCCGCCCCCAATTCCAACCCCATCACCTTCTCCGCCTCCTGCCCCCGCGCCGTCAGCATCAGCACCGGCGTGCGCACCCCGGCGCGCCGCAGATCGCGCAACACCTCGAACCCATCGCGCTTGGGCAGCATCACATCCAGCACAATCAAATCCCACCCCGGCTCGCGCCCGCGCTGCGATCCGCTCATCCCATCGGCGGCCGTCTCCACCGTATGCCCCTCGGCTTCCAGGTCCATCCTAAGCCCAAGGGCGATATCCGGTTCATCCTCAATCAGCAGAATTCTCGCCATACTCTACGAAGCCACTCCCGGAAGCACAATCGTAAACACGCTGCCCGCGCCCGGTGCACTTTCCAACTCCACTCGCCCGCGATGCGCCTCGGCCACATGCTTGACCATCGCCAGCCCGATACCGGTCCCCTTCACCCCGAGTTCCACGGCCTCGCGCCCGCGCACGAACCGGTCGAAGATCCGGCGCTGGTCGGACGCCGCAATCCCCGGCCCGCGGTCAGCGACGCTGATGCGTACACCGCCGTTATCACGCCGCACACGCAGTTCCACCGCCGAGCCGGGAGCGTACTTGACGGCGTTATCCAGCAGGTTCCAAACCGCGAGCGAAAGCGCCCCGGCATCGGCCGCGATCGAAACCGCATCCGCCTCCGTGAGCCGAACCTCCGCCCCGGTCTCGCGGCGAAACTCCTCGGCCACACGCGTCGTGAAAGCCGCCGCATCCACCGTCTCCATCACATAGGGACGCGCCCCAGCCTCCATACGCCGGAAATCAAGCAGACCCTCCACCAACCGGCTCAACCGCTCGGTCGAGCGCATCTGCGCTTCGTAGCAGGTGCGCCGCTGCGCTTCGGTGAGCGTGGCGCGCTCCAGCAACATATCCGTGAACTGCCGCAACGCCGTCAGCGGCGTGCGGAATTCGTGCGAAACAGCGGCCACGAAATCCGACTGCATGCGCGCCGCGGCGATCTCACGATGCACCGCGCGGTGCGTGAAGTATCCGGTGGCGAGCAGCATCGCGGCCAGCGCCAGCGTGCCCACGGCGATCAGCCGGCGCCGGCCGGAATAGAGCGTGGGTGCGCTCACCGCGTCGCGCTCCAGGCTGATGGTCCACGGCAACCCCGTCACGAGCCCCGTGCGGGTCACAGCCTGCGCGCCCGCCTTGCCGATCCGCAGCCGCGCTCCGGCCTGCGCCGCCACTGCCTCCGCGCGTGCGGTCCAATGCGCGCGGACATAGCCGGCCGTAGCCGCCATCATCGTGACATCCTGGCCATCGCGCCGCAAAAGGACGGTGATGTCCCCATCGGACCGCCGTCCGACACCGCTTGCCGCAGGCCAGTGCCCGGCCACCGCTTCGCTCAATCGCAGCCGCACGGGATCGGGCTTCCAGCGGCCTTGCGTCAATTCCTTTGCCTGTCCGGCGTGAAAGAGATACGCTTCGTGCGAAGGCAAAATCCCCGGCCGGTCCAACGCCGCGGCCAGCGCCGCCCCGTCCCGCCTTGCCAGGTGCGCCACCAGCGGGGCCGGAACATCTTCAAACCGCGCCGTGGCGAGGCCCGCCAGCCGCCGGTAGCAATCTTCCACTCCGCCCGCATCGCCGCGTTTGGCCAGCACGCGCGCCAGCCGCACCAGCGCCCCCGCCCGGACATCGGCGTCCCGCGCACGCGCCAGTTCGCGGTAGCGCGCCTCCGCCTTATCCAAACCAGTCCCCGCAAACTCCTCCCGCTCGGCATCCGCGAACAGCGTGCCGTTAGTCCTGCCTTCCACCACCACGGGAGCAAACAGCAACTCCCCTTCCGGCGCGCTCGCCAATCGGCCCGCTCTCCAGCGAACGACCACCGCCCCCGGGGCCGGGGTCCACCCATCGGACAGCATCGCCCGCTCCGCCTCCAGCACCGATTTCTCCAGCACCGCGGCGGCGGCGTCCGCCACACTCTCCATCGCCTGCCGCTGCTGTTCCCATTCGAGCGCGCGGTCGTGCTCCAGCAGGCGCCAGCCCATCCACAGGACCGCCGCCACCGATAACAAGCTGCCGCTCAGCCAGGCACGGGCAATCATCCAGTATTAGCGTAGTGCGGATCTGTGCCGCGCGTGTGTGGGAATTGTCGAGATTCTGTGTTGGGCCTACCGTCCGCGGTAAAAGAGCGGGATCCGCGTGGGAAAATTCTGCATCAGCCACACGTCGGAATGCTCCACCCTAATCACGATCGCCAGCCGCTTGCCATCCGGGTGGAGGCTGATTCCCCCTAATGTTGCGTCATGGAGCAGATCCGGAGCAATGGGAGCGTTGGACAGCATCCGCTCGGCGCCGGTAGCCACATCCACCGCGAAGATCTTGAGACCATCCGGTTCCAGGCTGGGCAAATAGATCGAGGATCCGTCCTTGGAAAGACAAGCGCGCCTGCCGCGGCGTTTGGAGAGCAGCCGCAGGCCGGTTCCATCGGGGACCATGACGTGAATCCCTCCGGTTCCTCCCAACACAACTTGATCACCTCTAGGAGACCAGAGGTTCCAGGCGAAGTCCATCTTGGGGACCAGCACCACCGGCGTCCCGCCACCGGAAGGCGCTTTTACAACTTCCCAATCGGCGCCGACGCGGCGGGTGTACATGATCCATTCGCCATCCGGGGACCAGGAGGCATTATGCTGGTCCCCGTTATTGGGATCCAACGGCACCAGCCGGCCTCCTTCCATATTGGCGGTATGGATCTGATGTTTCCCGCCCGCCTCGGTCACATTGAAAGCAATGCGGCGGCCATCGGGTGAGGTCGCCAGTTCGCGGAGACCCGATGTCTCGCTCACATCCGCACGAGTGACGATGGGCCGGACGGAGCCATCGGTGAGATTCCGGCTCCAGATTTCACGCCCCACGGTTTCCCCGGATACATAGGCGAAACTGTTGCCCGCCGGCATCCAGTTCGGTTCGTCATCCGGAAGATTTGTGGAATACAGAGGTGTTGCCGCGGAGCCGTCGAGGGCGATTTCGTACATCGTTGTTGTCCGGGATCCCACGGCAAAGGCCATTGTTTTTCCATCCACTGTGACGGATGGGCTACTGAGCAATCCAGGTCCGGCTGTGATGGCCATCGTCCGCCCATTCGCTGAATCGGCCAGTACGAAATGTCTCGCGGGGCTGTGGGTATCCACCAGCACGAGGTGACGGTTGTCCGCCCAGGCGAATTCCTCCTCCCTCAGTCGCAGTCCACTTTCGAATCGGAATGGCGTCCCGGAAGGCAGGGGAATGATCCAGAATTCGCGGCCACCCTCGCCAAAGTTGCTTTGCCCCATACTCAGGGCCAGATGCCGTCCGTCAGGCGAGAAATGCGGGGAAGTCGGCTGCCGGAACCTGGCTGGGAATGGGGCAGTCCTGTATTGCGTGTGCGGCCCTTCCAAAGGGCCCAACCACAACTCTCTGGAGGTACCCAGGTCTTTGAGGAAGGCCAGCGTCTTACCATCCGGGGAAAGGGAGGCCCGGGCCACACCATTCAGCACGAACCGGGGAGTGCCACCGGTAGAGCCAACCGACCAAAGGCCATCCGGCTGGATGAAGTAGATCCTGGTTCCGTCGGGCGACCAGAAGGGATCCTCCGCCGACACAGACAGGCGCGTGATCGCGGCCGAAGCCTGCGAACGGAGATTCCGCGTGAAGATCTGCCTTACTCCGTTCACGGAAGCAAGGTACGCAACCGAATACCCGTCCGGAGATATCGCCGGTGAACCTTCCCAGCGGCTTTCAGCGGCAATCGGCCGGAGCACAGGATCGAGCGGAGTGGGCGCATTCAGCCAGGCTCCCAATCCGAGAGCGCCGAGCATCATCACCATCGCAACCGCGATCCACGCCAAGCGGCCACGTTTCCCCGCGGCAGACTGCGGCGCCGGCAGCGGCTGCGCCACTGGGGGCGCGCCGGCATCCAGGTCATCCGCCACTTCCTGCAGCGCCACGCGCAAATCCGCCATCGACTGGAACCGCCGCGCCGGATCCTTGCGGTGGCAGCGGAGCACGATCTTTTCGAGGTCCGCCGGAAGGCTTCCCGCCACCGCCCGCAGCGGTTGCGGCTCATCGCGCAGAACACTCGACAGCGTGGAAATCAGCGATTCTCCCCGAAATGCCTGCTGCCCCGTCGCCATCTCGTAGAGCATCGAGCCGAAGGAAAAGATATCGGAGCGGGCATCCACCCGCTTGCCTTCCGCCTGTTCCGGTGACATGTAGGCAGCCGTGCCGATCACCGCCCCGCCGGCCGTGGGATTCGCGCGTGCCACCAGCGTCGCTGCATCCGGTGCCGGCGCCGAAGGCTCGCAGAGCTTCGCGATTCCGAAATCTAGAATCTTCGCCAGCCCATCTTCGGTTACAAGTACATTGGCAGGCTTCAGATCCCGATGGATCACGCCGGCCGCATGCGCCTTGGCAAGCCCCCCTGCCACTTGTACGGCGATGTGCAGCGCCTGCTTCAGGTCCAGCCGCCTGGATCCGATCAGGCGATCGAGCGGCTCTCCCTCCACGTACTCCATCACGATGACCGGTGAGGGCCCATCGGTGACGAGATCGTAAATCGTGACGATATTGGGATGATTTAGAGAGGAAGCCGTGAGCGCTTCCTGCTGAAAGCGCGCCTGGCTCTGCGGGTCGAAGCCTCGCTCGCTGTGCAGCACCTTGATCGCCACCGTGCGCGAGAGTTGCAGGTCTTTGCCCCTGTAAACCACACCCATCCCGCCTTCGCCGAGCTTCTCTCCGCATTCGTAATGAGAAAAACGGTATCCCGGACCCAGGGGAGAGGACACAGTGGCGCTATTCTATCACCCCTACGCCCCTTCCCCGCCCCCCACCACTTCCAGAAACGCCCGCGCCGCATGGCTCAAGCCCCGCCGCGCCGGATACACCAGCCGGATCTTCCGCTCCAGCTTCAGTTCCTCTACGGTGACTTCCGCCAGCAGCCCGTTCTCCACGTCGTGCTCCACGCACATCTTCGGCAGAAACGCCACGCCCTCATTGCGCTGCACCATCAGCCGGATGGTCTCCACCGTCGGCATTTCCACGTCCATGTTCAACGGAACCTTATGCCGCTGAAACTCGCGGATGACATGCTCGCGGTAGGGCGATACAACATTATGGGCCACGAATGTTTCCATGCCGAGTTCCGTAATCGACACCGACCCGCGCTTCGAAAACCGGTGCTCCGGCGACACCACAAACGCCAGATGATCGGTATAGATCACCCGCGTGTTGAGATGCTCATCCCCCGGATCGTAGCTGATCACCCCCAACTCCAGATCCCCGTCCAGCAACTGCGCCGGAATCCGGCTCGACAGCGTCCGCCGCACCTGCACTTTTACTTTCGGATAAAGGCGCCGGTATTTCTCAATATGCTGCAACAAATACAGCGACGTCGATTCGTTCGCCCCCACAATCAGCCGCCCCGTGGAATTATCGCGCAACTCATCGAGCGAGTTCTCCAACTCCCGCTCCAGATTCTCAAACCGTCGCGCGTACTCCATCACGATCTTGCCCGCATCGGTTAACAGCAGATCGCGTCCCGACCGATCGATCAGCTTTTCCCCCAACTGCGATTCCAGCCGCTGCACGGCCAACGACACCGCGGGCTGCGTGCGCAGCAGCTTCTCCCCGGCACGCGAAAAGCTCTTCTCGCTGGCCACAGCCAGAAACACCTTCAACGGATACAACTCCACTGTCGCAACTCCTATCCCCGAAAAACGATCAATAACCAGCCTGCTATAAACAAAGCTTATCGCAGATCCCCTCACGTTGAACGATCGGCTTCAGCGCGCCCGCTACCTTCTGGCCAAGAACCTGCTGTGGGCGGGCAAGCCAAACCAGGCCATCGATATCGGCGTTCCCCTTCTGGCCAGCCGGACCCAGGCGCGCGCAGCCGCCGACAGCATGGCAACTCTGCTCACGCAGTTGGTGGCCCAAGCCCATGTCTGTACGGACCGCTTGCGGCAGGCGGAGGCTGTCTATCTCCCCGTCATCAAGGCCCGGCGTGTGGCCACACTGGGCACCAATCATCTGCAGGCCGAGTTATCCGATATCCTCTTGCAGCAAGGCCGCACCGGCGAGGCCGAGACGCTCACCCCTCACGCCGGAACCCCCGCAACCCTCTCCTCAGAAACTCGCCCGCGACACCGCGAAGAAATACGCTGACCCGCCCCGCGATACCTCCACCAGCACGTTCCCCTTCGCCGACTCCGCAATCTCCCGCTTCAACTCCGCCACCGACGCCACCGGCTTGCGATTGACGCCCGCAATCACGTCCCCCGGCCGCATTCCCGCCGCCGCGAACTGCCCTTCCGGATCCACCGCCAGCATCAGCACGCCGCCGCCCGCGGTCGCCGCGACGGCCCCGCCCGGCAGTTGCTCTTCCAAATTCGACGGCCCCGCCCCTGCCGGACGTTCCGTTAACGTCACCGCCAGCGCCCGTTCCCCGGCCGCCGTCGCCACCTGCAGCCGCACGCTCGCCCCCGGCTTCGCTTCCGCAATGTACAGCCGCAGGCGGTCGAAACTCCGCACCGGCTCACCGTCGATCGCCACCACCACGCTTCCCTTCTCCAGCCCCGCTTCCGCCGCCGGACTCCCCTCCGCCACATCCGAAATCAGCGCCCCGCCCACAACGTCGATCCCCAGCGCTTCGGCCAGCGCCGCACTCATCGGCTGCAATCCCAACCCCAAATACCCGCGCCGCACACGCCCATGCACCACCAGATCGGAAAACACCGTCCGCGCCACGCTCGCCGGAATCGCGAATCCAATCCCATTGCTGCCCCCCGAAGGAGACAGAATGGCCGTATTGATCCCAATCAATTCCCCATCCCGGTTCACCAGCGGCCCGCCCGAGTTCCCCGGATTAATCGCCGCATCCGTCTGGATGTAATCCTCGAATTGCCGCGCCCCCGTCGACCGTCCCCGTGCACTTACAATCCCCGACGTCACCGTCACTCCAATCCCGAACGGATTCCCGATGGCCAGCACCGCATCCCCCAC
>CALFYN010001113.1 GCA_937952345.1 uncultured Acidobacteriota bacterium | reverse complement strand
TTGCCTTCTTCGCGGTCTTCGCCTGGAGCCAGGCACAGTTCGGCACGATCGGCGGGCGCGCATCGGATTCGAGCGCCGCGGTCATGCCGGGGCTCAGCGTCACAGTAACGAACGCTGAGACTGGCCAGTCGATCACCGTCACAACCAATGAGTTGGGAGTTTTTCTGGTGCCGCAGTTGCTGCCCGGGATATACGATATCCGGGCCGAACAGGCGGGATTCAAGAGTCTTGTCGTGAAGGGCGTTCGCGTCGAGATCAACCAGAACGTGACGCAGGATCTGACGCTTGAGGTGGGCGCCGTTACGGAGAGCATTGCGGTCAGCAGTACGGCGTCGATGGTGGACACGGTGTCCGGCAGCGTCGGGCACATTGTGGAGAACAAAGAGATCCTGGAACTGCCGCTGAACGGGCGGAATGTGTTCAACCTGGTGAATCTGACTCCGGCGTCTTTCCGTATTGGTGGGGAGGTGTCGATAGCGGGAGGCCGCACCAGTTCGGCCTCGGCGATGCTCGACGGGGTGACGAATTCCCGCGGTGGCATCGGTTCGCAAGGCATTGAGATCAATCCTCCGGTGGACATCATGCAAGAGTTCCGCGTCGAGGCCAATGGGTTTTCGGCGCAGTACGGGCGCTCGAACGCGGGGATTGTGAACGCCACGACGAAGAGCGGGACGAATGAATTTCATGGCGTGCTGTATGAATTCCTGCGCAACGATGTGCTGGATACGCGGGGTTGGAACGCGGATACGAAGGCTCCGCTGCGGCGCAGTCAGTTTGGCGGCTCGATTGGCGGGCCGATCCGGCAGAACCGGTCGTTCTTCTTCTATAACCTCGATGCGTTTGTGGAACGCCGGGGTGTGGTGCGGACGCGCGCGGTGCCCATGGCGACGTGGCGCGCGGGTGATTTATCGGCGGTGACGCGGCAGGTGAATTCGCCTACGGGGCCGACGCCGGCGGCGCTGGTGGTCTACGATCCGGACACGGCGCAGCGCACGCCATTTCCGGGCAATATCATTCCCACAAGCCGTCTGGATCCGGTGGCGCAGAAGGCGATTGCTTTGGTGCCGCTGCCGAACCGTCCGCCGGACAATCCGATCACGCAAGGCGGCAACTGGCAGCAGAACTCGTCCGATCCGACCGACCGGGTGCACCATACGACGCGCATCGATCATTCTTTCAGCGACAACACCAAGATCTTCGGGCGCTATATTCTGGTGACGCCGGACAAGGCGCCGACGGCGTTCACGGAGGGCTTCGGCGTGGCGGATCCGGATGCGATCGACATCAAGAACCGGCGGCAGAATCTCGCGCTGAATTTGAATCATGTTTTGTCGCCGCGCACCTTCACCAGTTTGCGTGTAGGCTTCAACCGGATCGTGGTGCTGCGGTACAGCTTTGGAGAAGGCGAGGGCTGGCCCGAGAAGCTGGGCGTCAAGGGCGTGTCGCCGGATGCGTTTCCGCGATTCAACATGTCCAACGGCCTGGTGCCGACGACGAATTTCGGAACGCCGGGCAATCAAAGCCGCCGCGCCGGGTTCCTGACGACGGAAGTGAACAACGATTACACGCTGATGCGCGGCGCGCACACGATCAAGATCGGCGGATCGTTCATCCGGTTCAATGCGAATGAGATCGCCAAGCAGTATGCGTCGGGGCAGTGGGTGTTCCAGACGCGGTGGACGAGCGGCCGCAACGCCACGGGTGGCACGATTGCCAACACGGGAATGACGTTCGCGGATTTTCTGCTGGGGCGGCTGAACCAGGTGAACGCGGAGGCCAGCCAGGGTAACGCGCGGCGCAGTTGGTATACCGGCGGCTATGTGGAAGATTCCTGGAAGGCGACACAATCACTGACGTTGAACCTGGGGTTGCGGTATGAGGTGGAGGCGCCGATCACGGAATTGAATGGACGCATGAACAATTTCGATCTCGGGGTGGTGCATCCGTTGGCCGGAACAGGCGATATCCCGGCGGGGGTGCGAGGCACGGTGACCTTCCCGGGGCGCAATGGCTACGGGACGCGGCTGGTGAATTGGGACCGGAACAATTTCTCGCCGCGGTTCAGTTTTGCCTGGAAGGTGCGTGGACAGAACGATCTGGTGGTGCGTGGCGGAGTGGGCATCTTTTACGGCAATCCGTATGACCGGAATGCGTTTCAGGTGCAGGGGCTCGGGTTTGACGCGATTGGAACGGTGCGCGACCCGGTTCCGTTCACCCTGGCGCAGGGGCTGCCCGCGGGCACGATGGTGTCGCCCGGGCCCGAAGATCTGACGCCTTCTTTCGGAGCACGAGGGACGAAGTTCGCGGTGTCGCAGGTGCAGTTCATGGATCCGTCGCGGCGGACGCAATACAACGAGAACTTCAATCTGACCATTCAAAAGCAGTGGCGCGATTTGTTGTTCGAGATCGGATATATCGGCAATTTGGGGCGGAAGCTGAATTTCCCGAATATCAACATCAACCATGTTCCGGAGGAGTTGTTGCCGCGGACGGAGATCCCGGTGCGGTTGCGGCGGCCGTTTACGCAGTTCGATTCCGACCAGGCGCAGATGCAATTGATCGCACCGAACTGGGGGCTTTCCAATTACCACGCCATGACGTTCAAGAGCGAGAAGCGTTTCTCGAACGGATTGGGCTGGATGGTGGCCTACACATGGTCGAAGTGGATCGACAACGTCGTTTTCGTGGGAGGCGACGATGCCACGCAGGGCGATGATGACCAGGTGCAGAATATCTACAACCTGCGGGCGGAGCGGAGCCTTTCCACCAACCATGTGCCGCATCGCGCGGTGTTCTCGCCGATCTACGAATTGCCGGTTGGCAAGGGGAAGCGCTGGCTCGACCGGGGTGGGCCGGTGGATTGGATCCTTGGCGGATGGCAATTGTCAGGAATTTTGACCCTGCAGACGGGATCGCCATTCGGCGTCACTGTGGTCAATGGACCGCGCGACATTTTGGGAGACAACGCCGACGGGAAGAATCTGCGGCCGAATGTTGTAGGCGATATCAACCTGCCGGATGAGCAGAAGGGGGCTCCGGCGGTGGGGCAGCGCGGCATTCAGTGGTTCAATACGGCGGCGTTCGCGGCTCCGGCGCGGTTTACTTATGGGAATTCGGCGCGCACAGTGATGCTGGGGCCGGGATATTTTCATCTGGATTCGGCGGTGAGCAAGAACTGGCGGATCAAGGAACGGTTCCGGCTGCAGTTCCGGTGGGAGTCGTTCAACGCGACCAACACGCCGAACTTTGGGCTGCCGGGGAGCGGCTTGGGTGGCGGCGGATTCGGGATTGCCGGGGCGGGCGCGTCGGACCGTGAGATGCAATTCGCGATGAAACTGTACTATTGACACGTGGCCGCTCTGTGGGCCGGGCTTTTGGTCAGCACATTATGTTGGAGGGTAATCAGGCAGGGTTCTGGCTGGTCGTCAGGCAGTCGAAGCCGCGAAGCGTTTTCCAGTCCGGGTTGCCTTTGCCGGTAGCGTTTGGGGTGGGAATGTGCTGACTGTTGGCAACCTCGGAGCCGCTTTCTTCTCGTCTCCTCATGAAGTAACGCGCAAAAGCGGCGCGGAAGTGATCAGCGGGGCAAACTTTTTTCTTAGCCCGGTTTTCTTAGGCGAGGGGGCTCTATAGCGGCGCTTCCTGAATGCCGATAATCCGCTTGAGGCCCTGTGTTGTGCGTAAGGGCTCGGAAGGGAAGCGGTTACTCGCCTTGTTTAGCAGCGTCATTATCGGCTCCAACGCGATGCGTTTGCGGTGGATGCAGGAAGTGTCGCTGGAGGCGAAGAAGTTGCTTCTGGTGCGTACGTATGACCGCTATGTGACGGCGGAAGATGCGGCACGGCAATTCCGCACGCTCGCGCCGACGCTGGTGTTGCTGGACTTGGATGATCGTGCGTATGCGCTGGAGATGGCGGCGGGCATCCACGCGGCTTGTCCCGAGACCGCGATCATTGCGTTCAGTGCGACCACGAGCGAGCACTTCGACGTCTCGGAAACGGGGATTGTGAGTGTGGTGCCGTTCGAGGTGGAGGCGGCGGAACTGGAACAGGCGGTGGCCGTGGCGGTGCACCAGGTCAAGCATGTGGTGAATCCGCAATTGATCTCTTTCCTGCCCGCCAAGGCGGGTTCGGGGTGCAGTTTTGTGGTGATGAATACGGCGATCGCGCTGAGCCGGACGTATGACAAGAACGTGCTGGTGATCGAGGGGGATTTACGGTCCGGAGTGCTGTCATCGGCGCTAAGTTGCCGCCGGACGGGCAGTATCCAACAGGCGCTGATGGCAAGCCATGAGTTGGATGCGTTTCGCTGGAACCGTGTGGTGACGCAACACGCCGGGGTGGACTGGCTATTGTCGGACCGGACGATGCCGAAAACGCCGCCCGACTGGAGCCACTATTTCGCGGCGATGCAATTCGCCATGCCGCGGTATGACTGCGTGCTGGTGGATCTGCCGGAGTTGGTGAATCCCGGGACGGCGGAGATCGTGCGTTCGAGCGGGCGGGTGTATGTGGTGAGCACGCAGGAGATGATCACGCTGACGCTGGCCCAGCAGCGATTTGTGGAATTGGCTAGTTGGGGGATTCCGGTGGACCGGATCGGGGTGCTGGTGAACCGGTTCGAGAACCGGATTCCGACCCGGGCGGATGTGGAGCGGTTGCTGCAACATCCGGTGGCGGCGGCATTTCCGAATGATTATGCGGCGTGCCAGAAGGCGATATCGGACGGGGTGCCGATCGGGGATGAGACGGCGCTAGGGGTGGCGTACGCGCAGTTTGCGGCGGGGTTGATCGGGACGACGGCGATGCTGCCGCGGCCGCGGCGGCTGATCTCGAAGCTGTTGCAGGGGTTTTCGGCGGGGTAGGGAATCACGGCTCCCACCGCCCAGACTAGTCCTTCATCACGCCGATGCGCGTTAGAAACGCAAAGATTTCCTTGTACAACTCATCCATTTTTTCCTTGGGGAAGCCGTGTCGGCCTTGCGGCACGCTGATCATTTCCGTGCGTACGCCGATGTCATTGAGAGCTTTGGTGAGCTTGACGCCATGTTCGTAGGGCACGGTCTGATCGGCGTCGCCGTGCAGGGTGAGAATGGGCGGCAGGCCGCGGCGGACGTATGTCATCGGAGAGACGCGGTTGGCCAGATCGATGCGGCCGGGCGAATCCGGCACCCAGGTGACTGCGTACTGGCGCATGTTCGGGCCGGCAAGCTGATCGCCGACGTCGGTGATGCCATAGAAATTGACCACAGCCGCGACCTTGGCGGGCTTTCCCAGCTTCGCCGATTTCGGAGTCATGCCCACCATCAAAGACAGATGGCCGCCGGCCGATCCGCCGGTGACGATGATCCGCTTCTTGTCGACATTGTATTTCGCTGCGTTATTGAGGAACCAGTTGGCTGCCTTCAGGGCGTCCTCCACCGCGGCGGGCGCCGTGGCGGCCTTAGCCAGGCGATATTCCACGTTGGCGACGACGAATCCTTTCTCCAGATAGCGGCGCACGAAATTATCCCACTGGCCTTCCTTCGTGCCGCCTACCCAGCCCCCACCGTGAATGACGATGACTCCGGGACGCTTGGCTGCTGCCGGTGTGGCGGGCTGAAACACGTCCAGCACCGTTTCCTTGTGGGTGTCGTAGGCGATGTTGGCATCCATCTTCACGCCGGCAGGCAGTTCCGGGTACTTCTGCGGAGTCTGGCCGGTGAGAGAAGC
>CALFYN010001112.1 GCA_937952345.1 uncultured Acidobacteriota bacterium | reverse complement strand
GATTGCGGGGCGGGTGCGGGAGATCAACCTGGAGATGCGGACCGACCGCAGCAAGATGGACGATCCGGCGCTTGATGCGCAATTGTATGCCTCGCTCGAGGAACTGTCCGAACTGGTGGATTTCAACGTGTTGCAGGCCGAGGACGGGAGCATGCAGTTGCTGCTGGGCGGCCAGACGCCGCTGGTGATCGGGGACCGGCAATACGAGATCCGGGCGGACTATTCGCTGGGGAATCCGCGCATTGTCAACGATCAGGATGTCGACATCGGCTGGCAGGTGGGCAACGGCGGGCTGCGCGGGTTGCTCGAGACGCGCAACGAGAAGATTCCCGGCTATCTCGCGGATCTGGACCAGTTGGCGTCGACCTTTGCCGACCGCGTCAACCAGGTGCTCACCGGCGGGCTGGACGCCAACGGTTCGACGCCCCTGGTGGATCTGTTCACCTACGATCCGACGCTCGGCTCGGCGGCGACGCTGGCGACCAATGCGCTCGAGCCGTGGCAACTGGCGGCGGCCGAGACGGCGGCGCCGGGCGGCAACGGCAATGCCCTGGCGCTGGCCGGGCTGGCCGAATCGGCGGAGCTCAACGGGGGCTCCTTTCATACGTTTTACGGGGAATTGGGCGCCAAGCTGGGGCGCGACCTGCAGAACGCCCGCGACGGCGTACAGATTCAGGAAGAGCTGCTCTCGCAGAGCAAGGAACTGCGCGCCGAGCGCTCGGGCGTGTCGCTCGATGAAGAGGCGGCGCGGCTGGTGGAGGCGCAGCGCGCCTACCAGGCCAACGCTCAACTGTTCCAGGTGTTGAACGAACTGACCGATGTGCTGATCAATCTGCTGCGCTAGGAGAGGACACTATGATCAACGGCTTACCCCCCTCGGCGGAACGTTTTCTGCTCGATGTCCAGCGGCACCAGCGGCGGCTGGATACGGCGCAACGGCAGTTGACCTCGGGCCTGAAGCTGACGCGTGTGTCGGATGCTCCGGATCAGGTGAGCCGTTTGCTGACGGCGCGCAACGGGTTGGAGCGCGTCGAGCAGACGCAGTTGAATCTGGGGCGAGTGAAGACGGAAGTGGACACGGCCGAAAAGGCGGTAGCGAGCGCGGTGAGCCTGGTGGAACGGGCGCGCGTGCTGGGGGCGCAGGGATCGAGCGGGCACCAGGACGCGGGAACAAGGGCGCAGGTGGCCGCCGAATTGGAAGGGCTGCTGGAACGGCTGGTGGCTACGGCCAACGTTGCCGTGGAGGGCCGTTATCTGTTCAGTGGGGACAGTGACCAGGCGGCGCCTTATGAACTCGATGCCAGCCGGCCGTCCGGCGTGAGCGCCTATCAGGGAACGATCTCTTCGCGCAAGGTAGCTGACGCGAGCGGGCTCACCTTTGGAGTGGGCTTCACGGCGGAGCTGATCTTTGAATCGACCAACCCGGATGAGCAGGTGTTCGCCGCGGTCAACGGGATGCGGCGGGCCATTCTGGCGGTGGACGATCCGCCCGATCCGCCGGACCCGACCATTCCCACCATCGAGGAAGCGCTGCGCAATCTCGGCTCGGCTTCCGTGTACCTGAATCAGCGGCTGGCCACGTATGGCATTATCCAGAACCGCGTGACGGAGTCGATCGATGCGGCGGCGAAACTGGAGTTGAGTCTGCGCACGCAGGTGGCCAACATCGAAGAGGCGGATCTGGCCGAAGCGGCCACGGAGCTGACACAGGCGCGGCTGCAACTCGACGCTGCCTTCCAGACGCGGGCGAACATACCGCGCAAGAGCTTGTTCGATTATCTCGGCTAGGCGGTCGGTTCGAATTTCCAGGCCGGCGGGACAATCCCCTTGACGCGCAGGTACACCACGGTCTGGCCGCGGTGATGCGCCGTATGCATGTAGGCGCGGAACAACACATCGGTGCCCGAATGCGGGTTGCGCCCGAAGTTGATGTCCTTGCGCAGCAGATCTTTTTCCGTCATTTTGTCGAGAACGGCGGCCACCCAATCGAAGGATTCGGCGACGTAGCGGCGCACGGCGGCTTTGTCGGCCTGATTCAGCTCCTTGGCGATGGTGTTGCGGTCGGTGGGCAGCGACGCGGGGACCGGCAGAACGGCCAGGGCGCGGAAGTAGGCGATATTGGCGATGGCGAGATGCACCATCTGCTCGCCGAAGGTGCGCTGGGCGGGGTCGGGCTTGGAAGTGAATCCGTCGCCGGGCATGGCGTCGAGCATGGCGAGGGTGTATTCGCGGGTGTCCTTCCAGTGCTCGATGAAGGAATCGCGCAGAGCGCGGGCGAAGGGGTTCGGCCAGGCAGCGGAGGATTGCGCCGCGGCGGGGGCGGAGGAGGAAGCGGAGGCGGCCAGGGCGGCGAGGGCGTTGCGTCGGTTCATGAGGGAGAGGGTATCACGGCGCGCGGACGCGTGCGTTCAGGGGTGGAGCATGCGGTAGGCGTCGCGTTTGGAGAGTCCGCGCTCGCGGGCGGCCTGCTTGATGGCGTCCATGCGCGCGACACCCTGGGCCTCGAGTGCGGCGACGGCTTCGGCGAGCGGAACCTGGGAGGCGGCTTCGGCCGTGGATGCCGGGTCGCCCTTGCCGATGAGGACGGTGAATTCGCCTTTGATGGCGGCTCGGGCGGCAAGCGTGGTGCGCAACTCTCCGGGCGTGCCGCGCAGGAACTCTTCGTGCAGCTTGGTGAGCTCGCGGGCCAGCACAACGCGGCGTGCGCCGAGCACGGCTTCGATGTCGCTGAGCGCCTCCTCGATGCGGTGCGGGGCTTCGTAGAAGATGAGCGTGGCGGGGAGGGCGGCGACGGCTTCAAGTTGCTTGCGGCGTTGCGCGGGCTTGCTATGGAAGAAGCCGCCAAAGTAGAAGGCGTCGGTGGGGAGCCCCGAGGCGGACAGGGCGGCGATGGCGGCGCAGGGTCCGGGGATGGGGACCACGGCGATGCCGGCGGCGATGGCGGCATCGATCAGCCGGTAACCGGGATCGGAAATGAGCGGGGTGCCGGCGTCGGAGACCAGCGCCAGGGATTCGCCGGCTTCGAGGCGGGCGATCAGTTCGGGGGTGCGTTCGCGCTCATTGTGCTCATGAAAGGCGAGCAGGGGACGCTGGATGGCGAGGTGATCGAGCAGTTTGCGGGTCTGGCGGGTGTCTTCGCAGGCGATCGCGGCGACAGATGCGAGCGTGGAGGCGGCGCGGGCCGAGAGGTCCGAAAGATTCCCGATCGGGGTGGCGACAATGTACAGCGTGGCCGGCAAGTAGTTAGGTTAGCGGCACCCGGAGTCATACGGCAATTCCCTGCCGGAGTATCCCGCCGCTAACGTTTCGCCTATAACCACCGATAGAAGGGTTGTGATGGCAGGTCGAGCCGGAATACGATGGCTAATGTAGCGCATAGCGAAGATCCACGAAAGGCTGGCATGGATACGGCACAGCTTCCACCGGAGCCGGGTACGGTTCCGCCCAAACATTACATCTGGGAAGTCCCGGGCAAGCGGGTGACGATCCACGTGGATTTCACGGTGATCGACCGCATGGTGCAGGAAGTGATGCGCGGGTTCGGGGCGATTCCGCGGCGCGGGGCCGAGGTAGGCGGAGTGTTGCTGGGCCGGGCTGAAGTGGGCGAGCGAGTCGTAGTGTACATTGAGGACTTCGAGCCGGTGCTGTGCGAGCACCGCCGCGGGCCGTCCTACTTATTGTCGGAAACGGACATGGGGCGCTTTGCCGATGCCGTGGCGCGCAATCGGTTCAGCCCGCAGAAGGCGGTCTACGCGGTGGGTTGCTACCGTAGCCACACGCGCGATGGCCTGAACCTGACTCCGGAGGATCTGGCGCATTTTGACGCCTATTTCCTCGATGTCTCGGATGTGTTTCTGCTGATCAAGCCGTTTGCCACGAAGGTGAGCCAGGCGGGGTTCTTTTTCCGGGAAGACGACGGCATCCGGGTGGATTCCTCGTATCTGGAGTTTCCCTTCCGGCGCAAGGAACTGGGTGGCGGGGCGGCGCCGGGAGCGCGCGTGCGGGAAACGGGTCCGGCGGCCCGTGCCGTACCAGCGCCACTGCCGGCGGCGCCGTCCTATCCGGTGATGCCGCGCATGGTGGAAACCGAAGCCGCATCGGCGTTGGAAGATGTGTCCACGGTGGAGGCGCCGAGTTTCGGGCAGCCGATGGAGGATCTGCCGCGGCGGCGCAATGTGTGGATCCCGCTGTCGTTCATTTTTCTGCTGGTGGGCGTGCTGGTGGGCTTTCAGGCCTCGCTCAGCTACCGGCCGGCGAAGGCGGCGGGTCTGGTGAACGATGCCTATCAACTGTCGCTGGCGGCGACGAAATCGGGCGATTATATCCACGTCCGGTGGGACCGCGCGGCGCCCGCTATCAAAGGAGCGTTACGCGGCGTACTGCGCATCAACGACGGGGGGCGGGAGAAGGAAGTGGATATCGACGCCATGCAGTTGCAGAATCCGCAGGTGTTCTATCGCAACCTGTCCAACAAGGTGACCTTCCAACTGGAAGTGTTCACCAAGGAACGCATTTCGCTCACCGAAGCCGTGGACTGGAGCCAGTAGCGGCTTAGCGCGACAGGCTGCGGCGGCGGGCCAGCTTTTCCATTTCTTTCTTGAACAGCGGATTTTCGGGAAACTCGTGGTGCAACTCCACCAGTTGCATTTCCGCCTGCAAGGGGCGCTTTTCCCTGAGGTGGATGATGGCCAGCAGCACCTTGGCGAACGGCCGGAAGTAGCGGCCATTCGCGGCCACCTTCTGCAGGTTCTCGACGGCGACGTTTTTCGATCCCTTGGTGTCCTCGAAACGAAGCACCCAGCGCACGAAGAAGGGGACGCTGCCGAGCAGATACTCGCTGAGCCCGGTGGTGAGGTAGGCGTCGTAGAACGTAGAGTCGAGCTTCAATAATTTCAACGCCCAGTTATGCGATTCGCGGGCCGCCGAAAGGCTGCGCAGTTGCTTCTTCTCGATGAGTGCCATATAGTCCGTCTGGATGCCGAACGAGATGCAGACGGCGAAGAGCGCATTCTTGTCCTCGGGGGCGCCGGCGAGGGTGGCGTGGGCGAGTTCGCGGGCTTTTTCCAGATTTTCGTAAACAGCCGTGCGCACGGCCGGATCGGCCTTCACCTGCTTTTTGTCGGCGATGCGCTTGTCGTTGCCGAAAAATTCGCTTTCGAGAATCTGCAGCCGGTCCAGTTCGGCGAACAGATAGGCCGCGGATTTCATGGTGTAGCCGAGCGGATCCTTGGGATGCTGTGCGATGTATTGGGAGAGGATTTGCTGGGCGGCCGGGAAATCGTGCCGGTACATGCGGTCGAAGGCGTCATCGAGCGAAGCGGCCGGGGCCAGATGGCACGAGAGCACCATCGCCATCAGAGCTGCCGGACAGCGCCTCATGCGGCAAACACACGGTCGAAGAATTCGCGGGTGCGGTGGCGGATCTGGGCCAGTTCGTCTTCGAGCGGCTGATCGTGCAGGTGGCCGGGCGTCCAGCGCGTGACCAGGCCGGAAAGCATTTCCAACTGCGCCTGGGATTTGGGCAGCGTTCCTTCGGCCTGGCCGGTGAGGAGGCGCAACCCGTGGTCCAGGGCGCGGTAGAAGGTGGCCGCGTCGCGCAGGAAAGCGGCGTCGGAGCGTTCGAGGTGGCCCATCTTTTCTATGATATCGATGCGCTCGGGTGTGTTGAGGACGGGATAAAAAATACCGGCCCCTTTGAGGCGCAGATACATGAGGGCGAAGTCGATGTCATAGTAACCGCCCTCGCCGGCCTTGAGCGGATTGTCGGCGCCCTGCTCCTTTTCGAGGCGCAGGCGCATCTGGCGCAACTGCATTTGCGAACGTCCGCTCTGCCCGTAGCGCCGCCAGTCGAGCTCCTGTATGGCGTTGAGGAAGCGGGTGCCGTTGTCGATATTGCCGGCAACGGCCCGCGATTTCATGTAGGTGATGCCTTCCCAGGCTTCGGCGCGCGAGGCGAAGTAGCTTTCATAGGAACTGGCCAGTTGCACGAGTTCGCCTTCGCGGCCATCAGGGCGCAGCCGCGTATCGACGGCGAACATGAAGCCCTCGCGCGTGTAGGCCGACAGCCGGTCAATAATCTTGGCGGCGACGCGCGTCCAGAACTGCAGTTCGGCGGCGTCCGAGTCGGGGAGCACGAAGACGAGGTCGGCATCCGAGCCGAGATCGAACTCGCGCATACCCAGCCGGCCAAGGGCGATGACCATCATCTGATCTTTGGGCAGGTAGCCGGGCGTGATCG
>CALFYN010001111.1 GCA_937952345.1 uncultured Acidobacteriota bacterium | reverse complement strand
CGTCTTGATTTCGGTAGCCCCATAAGCGCCTACATCGCCATAGCCCAGGTCATCCGCCAGAAAGATGATGCAGTTCGGTTTTTTCGCCTGTGCCACCAGCAGGTTGGCGGCGGCGCCGCCGCACAGGGCCTTCAACAGTTGTCTTCGATGCAATGCAGTGCTCTCCTTATTTCTTGCCGATCCAGATTGGGCTCGACCACGCCGCTTCACCGTCCACCTGAATCATGCGCACGTAGAAGAAATCGTCTTTCTTCGGAGCAGCCGTGGGCCGGTAGCGAAAGCTGACATCCCACGGCGCATTGAGCCGCGTCTTGCGGGCGATGATCTTAGTGGCCGGCGTCACATCAAAAACCCCGCGCTTCGCGGCCACTTCCTCAATCCCGAAGCGGACGGTGTGCTTCGCCGCCTGGCTCGGCAGCAACGGAATCATCGTCACGGCTCGCTGGCCTCCAGTACCCGTCCCGTCCTGTTCCAGTGCGGAAACACGAACCGTAATTGTTGTTTTGGGCGACGATTCCGCCAAACGCAGCAGAACGCCGTCCATATCGCCGCGCGTCTTCGTCCAGAAGGACACGCTACGTTCCCCAACCTGCCGGAACTGATCCGTGTAGTGATCGATGCCCAGCGGTTCAATCGATGCAATCCGCCCGTCAGCAACATCGATCCACCCGCCCCACATGACTCCGGATTGCGGCGGCCGCACTTCGTCACCGGCAGTTTCGGTCACCGAATGCAACATGATCTGCACGCCCGCCGGTTCGCCGGCTTTGGCCGTGAGATAGTCCTGGCTATAGGCAAGTTGGTTGTTGTGCACCACCTCAACACGGTCAATCGGAGCCGTTCCCAAAACGCGCGCCTCAATCGCCTGCGCCGGACCCATATCCGCTTCCTCGCCCATCTGTTTCCCCGACATGGATACCTTCAACACCGGACGCCGCGCGCTGGTCGTCGCGTAGGTCGTACGCTCCTTCATTCCAGCCCAGATGCCGTCGCGGTTGAGCCCTGTCGCATACACAGCCGCCAGCCCGCCCCGCGTGGCGATGGTTGCCGGAGCGTAACCCGGATGCCCCGAATGATCGTCGCTCGCCGCGATGAACCCCGTGCGGTATCCGCGGTTCAAATACCTTTGCCCAAAGTACTCGAAGCTGCCGTGAAACGAAAAGATCTCCACCAGTCGCTCCATCTCGGCATCGTTGTAGTTCCAGTTCCCCGTTTCATGGGCATGAGGAATGATCAGCACGTTGCTCACCGAGTCAACGGAACGCAGCTTCGAGTAAAGCTCCGGTGGAGTGGGCGCTTCACGATACTGCACGTAACGGCCCTTGTCCTGTTTGAAAATCACGTTGTGATGTCCACCCTTGGTGTACTGCTGCGTCCACTCATAGCCCATGTACGCCAGAAACTAACCATGCCGGTTCGCTTTCTCCGTTTCCCGCCGGATCTCGTCCCAGCCGGGCTTGCAGAGAAATAAATCATGGCCGGTGAGCGACGCAAAATCGAGATAGGCGACATCCCGCGCAAACTCGAAATAGCGCGGTACTGACCCCGTGCCCTCCTCCCAACCCGAATGCCCGTGCAGTTCCCCCCAATAGAGCCTCCGCGAAGGATTGCGCTCCACCAGCACCGGGTTGCTGCGCCCGCGCAAACGGCCGTCCGCGCTGGCCACCTCAAACCAGTAGCCTCCCTCCCGCTCGATCCTTACCCCGTCGAGCCGCCCCGTGTACTGGCCCGCCCCAACTTCGATATCCCCGGTCTTGACCTTGTTGAGTGTCACTGTAAAGCGGCCCCCGCCGAAGCTGGCCGGATTCCAATACTGATCCTCCACGCGCAGACGCACGGCAAACGGTTCATTCGCGGCAACAATGCTCGGAACCACCAGATTCACCCCCGCCGCCTCATCCCCGAAAATCGCCGTCGATGTCATCGCCGCCGTCTGAAACGTCCCGTTGCCTTCAAAATCGCACTCCACCACAAACTTGAAATCGTCAGCGTCGCGCGGCGGCGGCCGGTAACCGTAACTGCCACCGGACTTATCGCCGATCGTGATGCGCACGATATCCCCTTGCCGCAGCGCTCCACTCACCACCTTCACCGCCGGCATCGGCGCCGGAAGAAAGATGCTGCTCCAAACCCCAAGCCCGTAGCTCGCGTATTGCTCCACCTTCGCCGAGGCGCTCTTCACCTGGAACGAAACGTAGTTGTCGAGCGAAGGATCCGTGGATTGCAGCCGCGGGCGGTTGGCAATAAAGCTCTGGCCCACCCGGATTCCCTGTCCCGCGGGAACGGGCAGCGCGCCGACCGTGTATTCCAGCGTCAACGTACCGAAGGAACCTGCCGTCAGCCGCTGGCTATCCACGCGGCGCAGTGACCCCATCTTCCCGCCATTCTCCTCGAGATAAGCAAGCGTCTCCACCCACCGCTTCACGTTGGCTTGCACAAGTGGCAGATTGGCGTCGTTGTTGCGGTAAAACGCCATCATCAACATTTGCGGCGAATGAAACACACCACGCGCGGCGAGTTCTCCTCCCCATTCCTCCAGCAGGCGAACACGTTCCGTGAAGTTTGCCGGTGAAGTCGGTACGGTGCGTATTTCCTCCCGCAAGCGCCGCGTACGCTCACCGAGCGACCCCTGCGCCACAACCTGCGCCTGATACAGCGCTACGGCCGCAAACAGTGCGGCGAGTACCGATCCCAGTGCAAATCGCATGGTCAGCGATTATATACCAGCCGTCTGGCAGGGCTAGACAGTCTGTATAGTGATACTACGCAGAGCCGCGATCCCGCAGCGCCCGCCGCAGAATCTTCCCCACCGCACTCTTCGGCAACGTATCCAGAAACTCCACATCCACCGGCACTTTGAACTTCGCCAGCCGGGTACGGCAGTATTCGATGATCTCCTCCGCACTCGCCGTGGCCCCTTCGCGCAGAACGACAAACGCCTTCACCACTTCGCCGCGATACGCATCGGGAACGCCAATGGCGGCGGCCTCGGCAATCGCGGGATGCGTATACAACACCTCGTCCACTTCCGTGGGAAACACCTTGAATCCACCCACGTTGATCATGTCCTTCTTGCGCTGAACGATATAGAAATATCCGTCTTCGTCCATCCGCGCGATATCGCCCGTATGCAGCCACCCGTCACGAATGGTGTTGGCCGTCTCCTCCGGTTTGTTCCAATATCCCTTCATCATCTGCGGCCCGCGAACCAGCAACTCTCCTTCTTCCCCCACGGGCAAGTCGCGGGTGCCCGTTTCCAGATCCACCACCCGTACCCAGGTGGAGGGCATCGGCACGCCTATACTCCCCGGTTTTCGGATGCCGAGCAGCGGCGTAGTGATGGCGCTGCACGAAAGTTCGGTCATGCCGTATCCTTCGCGGAGCATCGCCCCGGCAAGGCGTTCAAAGCGCGAGATGGTTTCGATAGCAAGTGGCGCGGCGCCGCTGCCGAACCCCTTGATATGTTCCAGCCCGCAACTGGCCGCGCGCGGATGGTTAAGGATCGACTGAAACATCGTCGGAACACCCGGCAAAAACGTCGGCCGCATCTGCGCAATGGCATCCAGCAACTGATCCGGGTTGTACTTCTCCAGCAGGATCATCATCGCGCCATTCCAGAAACTCTGCAGCATCCCCACGGTCATGCCATAAACGTGAAACAGCGGCAGCACCAGCAGCAGCCGCTCTTCGCCGCGTCTGGTGAAGTACCGGCCCCACACTGCACTCTGCAACATGTTGACGAAGATGC
>CALFYN010001110.1 GCA_937952345.1 uncultured Acidobacteriota bacterium | reverse complement strand
TTGCCGTGTGCGCGCTGGCGCCGCAGATCGGGTCTCCGGTGTTCGTGTACGTTCCGAAAACCTCGAACGTGCTGCGGGAGCGGGAGAAACATATTGCCCTGCTCGAAGACGAACTGAGGCAGAAGACGGAATGGTTGGAGGCAGCGCTCGAGAAGCATGAAGCGCTGGTGGAACAGCATCGGCTGCAGACGGCGGAGTTGGAGGCACGGAATCGCTGGGCGGAGCAATTGAACCAGGATCTGACGGAAAGCCGGGAACGGGTTGTGGCGGTGCAGGAAGAACTCGCCGCCGAGCAGAAGGCCGCGAATGAAACGGTGCAGAAGTATGAAGCCGTAATCGGCGCGCTGGAAGCCGATGTGAAGGCGAAGGCACAATGGGCGATGGACACCGAGGCGCGGCTGAGCGCGGAACTGCAGGCGAAGAGCGAAGAACTGGCACGGTGCGTGGCATTGCTGCACGAGAACGAAGCTCTGGTCGAGGAGCGCACGCGGTGGGCGCTCGATCTGCAGAAGCAGATTGAGGGCCTGGAAACGCAGGTGAGTTCCGTGCTGGGGTCGCGGTGGTACAGGATGGGGAGAACTCTCGGCCTGGGGCCGGAGTTGCGCAACTCCTGACATGAAGACGGTCCTACGGTTGTTGAAGGGTCTGCCCCTTCTGGTATTTTCTCCGCTACTGATCCTGTTCTCCGTGGTCTTCCTGGGTTTGTGCGATGTGGTGTTTTTGCTTGTGGGCCGCAGGCGGCCGCGCAAAGACACGCGTCCGAATACGGCGTCGGCGAGTGTGGTGATCCCGAACTGGAACGGGAAAGACCTGATGGAGAAGTATCTGCCGTCGGTGGTGAAGGCGCTGGCGGGGAATCCGGCGAATGAAGTGATTGTGGTGGACAACGGCTCCACGGATGGAAGTGTGGAGTTTCTGCGGCAGAGCTTTCCGACGGTTCGGGTGATTGCGCTGCCGAAGAACCTGGGGTTTGGTGGAGGGTCCAACACAGGGTTTCGCGAAGCGAAGAACGACATCGTTGTGCTGTTGAACAGCGATATGAGGGTTGCGGAGGATTTTCTCGCACCGCTGCTGGAGGGTTTTCACGATGAATCGGTGTTCGCGGTAGCCTGCCAGATTTTCTTCTCCGACCCGAACAAGGTGCGGGAAGAGACGGGGCTGACGCAGTGCTGGTGGGACAACGGGCGTCTGGGGGCGCGGCACCGCATCGATGACGAGATTCGGGACATCTACCCGTGCTTTTATCCGGGTGGGGGATCGAGCGCTTTTGACCGGAGGAAGTTTCTGGAGTTGGGAGCATTCGACCACCTGCTGCGGCCGTTCTATCTGGAAGACACGGATCTGGGGATGATGGCGTGGAAGCGAGGCTGGAAGGTGTATTACCAGCCGAGGAGCCACGTGTGGCATGAACACCGGGGAACGATCGGGCGCACACACTCGCGGGACTATATACAGAACATTGTCCAGAAGAATTTCCTGCTGTTCTTATGGAAGAACACGCACGAGTGGAAGCGGCTGGGAATGCACTTTCTGCGAAGCTGGGCGGACGCGTTCTTCAGCTATCTTGCCGGCCCTTCGCCGGAGCGGACGAATCTGTTTGCGCTGTGGCGGGCGTTTTGCCAGCTTCCGGGGGCAATGGGATCGCGGTGGCGGGCACGGAGCCTGGCGACGGTGAGCGATACGGAAGCGTACCGCAGGCCAATGGGCGGGTACTTTCATGACCGTTTCGGGAAGCACGAGTCAACGGCCGGCCCTCTGAGTGTGGTGTTTCTATCGCCCTATCCGATTTGTCCCCCGACGCACGGGGGCGGCGTGTTCATGTACGGGACGACCATGGCACTGGCGAAGCGATGCCGGCTGCATGTGATCGCCGTGCTGGATGAGGACTGGCAGATTGAGCAGCACGATCCGCTGACGAAGGTGTGCGCCACGGCCCACTACCTGGTGCGGCCGGACGTGCAGCAATTCGGCTTCGGGGCGATCTCGCCGCACGCGGTACGCGAATTTGCGAATGCGGATCTGGAGTGGATGCTGCACCGGACGATGTATCTGGAACGGGCCGATGTACTCCAGATGGAGTACACGAACATGGGCCAATACGCCGGGGAGTATCACAACATCCTCAATGCGCTATTCGAGCACGATGTCTACTTCCAATCGATCGGCAGGGGCCTGGGGCAGCCGGGTTCGCCGATGCGGAAGGCGAGCGCATTTTTCGAGTATTTACGGGCGATCCGGTTCGAGTTGAACATGCTCGAACAGATGGACCACATTCAGGTGTGCAGCCTGGAGAATCGCAATTACCTGCTGAGTTTCCTGCCGCAACTCGCCGGACGCATGGATGCGAGCCTGCGGGCGGGCATCGATACCAGCGCGTACGTGCGGCACACGGCGAGCCGCGAACCGTACACGATGCTGTTTTTGGGTAGTTTCCGGCATATTCCCAATCAGGAGGCGTTGGACTGGTTTGCGAAGAACGTGTTGCCGCTGGTTGTGGAACGGTGTCCGCAGGCGAAGCTGGTGATTGTGGGTTCCGATCCGCCGCCGCGCCATTCGTTGCCGGCGAATGACGTGAACATCGAAATCAGGGGCTTTGTGGAAGATGTGCAGGAGCCGCTGGCGCGGTATGCGGTGTTCGTCTGTCCGATTCTGAGCGGTTCGGGAGTACGGGTGAAACTGCTGGAGGCGTTTTGCGCGGGGATTCCGGTGGTATCGACGCGCATCGGTGCGGAAGGGCTATCCGAGCAGGACGGCGAGGTGTGCCACCTGACCGATGATCCGCGGGAGTTCGCGGACCGCATTCTGCAGCTATTTGAGCAGCCCGAAGCGGCGGAGCGTATGATGCAGAAGGCGTATGAGTATGTCACGAGCGAGCGGGACGTGGTGCGGATGACGGAGCGTTTAGTTACGGCGTACCGTACTGCGCTGGTAGAGAAACGTGGCGAGATGAGATAGATGGATTTCCTGAAGCGCCACTTTGGACCGACCTTTCACTTCTGGA
Source organism: uncultured Acidobacteriota bacterium (assembly GCA_937952345.1). Classification (GTDB taxonomy): domain Bacteria; phylum Acidobacteriota; class Terriglobia; order Bryobacterales; family Bryobacteraceae; genus CADEFT01. The sequence continues at coordinate 748 of CALFYN010001110.1, read as the reverse complement.
TGCAGACGGAAGTGCATGTGTTTGCGTTCTCGATCGCGGCGAACGTGCTGTTGTCGTTCTTTCCGTTTCTGATCGTGATGGTGAGCTTGTGCAAGTTTGTGCTGGGGTGGCAGGCGGCGGTGGACGCCATCTACCTTGCGCTGCGCGATACGTTTCCGGGGCAGTGGAGCGAGTTTCTGATTCGCAATCTGAACTTCATCGTGATGAAGCGGGGGCCGTTTCAATACGTGTCCGTGCTGGTGCTGTTCTTCACGGCAAACGGCGTGTTCGAACCGTTGGAGGTGGCACTGAACAAGGTCTGGCGGGTCGAGACCAACCGGAGTTTCCTGAGGAATCAGTTGCTCAGCCTGGGCCTGATCTTCACGTGCGGCGCGTTGATCCTGCTGTCTCTGGTGCTCACGGCCTTGAATCGCGAAGTGCTTGAAAAGGTCACGTCACTGGGAGCTCCGGTGATCCAGATCATCTCGACGACGGTGTTCCGGCTGGCGGCGGTGATTGTGGGAATGCTGGTTCTGTTCCTGATCTATTGGGTGCTGCCGAACACGAAGATTGCGTGGCGCAGAGTGGTGCCGGTGGCGATTTTCGTTGGGCTCGCTGTTGAGGTGCTGCGGTTTCTGACCATCTTCTTTTGGAAGCAGGTGGACGAGAAGTTTTACCTGGAGTATGCCCCGTCTGAATACTCGGCGATTGTTGTGTCCTGATCGTTTCTGGCGTCGATGCTGGCTCGGGCGGGGGCGGAGTGGGCGGC
>CALFYN010001109.1 GCA_937952345.1 uncultured Acidobacteriota bacterium | reverse complement strand
TGAGGCACCGATGATTCCGCCGCCTATGATCAGCACGTCCGCCGTATGTTGCGACATCGTTCCATCCCATCTTAAACAATTCCCCACGCCCTTGTTTTTTCCACAGGAATTTCAACGCGCACCCATCACAAACCATTGAAAATAAAAAGAATAAAACCTGTGAAGATCGTCCCGGTACGTTCGTTTTTCCATTGACCGCCTTCGCGGGAAGGCGCATAGTGGAGAAGGTTCCAAGAGGCACACGGAACAGTGAGCCAAACGGAGCGAGGCGATCCTGGAACGATGATCTGCGGCTCATAGCTGTCGCGGGGAGCGAAGGGAGATCGGACGCTTCGGATTGGTAAGCCATCCTGCAAGTACCTGAGCCGGGCGCTGGCGCGAGTTTTCGAAAGAGAGCCTGCGGGGCTGCAAAGCCAGGATCCGGAGGGAGTAACATCCCAAAGGGGAGTGACGGCGAGGGAACAGGCAGGAACCGCAAGCATTACCGCGGGCGACGGGTGGTTGGCTGCGATCCTCCCCGAGACCGGAAACGGTCGAGGAGGGGAGCTTTCCACCGAACGGGCTCGCTCAGTAAGGCCTGCGGACCTCACGAAGCGGCAGGAGCGGGAGCTTCGACCCAGCCGGGGTAACCGGGAGACCGGAAAGTCCCTGCTGGCGAGTGAAAGCCCGCCGCGAGTGAATCGGCTTCCACTTGTGTGGTGATCGGCCGGCCTTTTCGGCAGTGAACCGCGGACGGCGAAAACGTCCGCGAGGAGTCGAGAAGATTGCGCCCCACAACGCAGGTGGCCACGCTACGCCACAGCATGCATGGCGGGTAGCAAACTGGGATGTTGGTCACTTGGAACCTTTTTCTCTTTACAGCAACGCCTGCTTCAGTTCCCTCAAATTGCTCGCCGTAATCATCTGCAGACGGATTTCCAGCTTCGTGAACCGGGCCAACTCCGCCCGCATCCCCTCCGTCGGCGCTTCCGCACAAGCCAGAAACAGGTATCCTCCCGCCACCTGGAACGGCACCACCCTCCACTGCTCCACCACATGCCCCGGCAGCGACCGCGCCGTGCTCCGCCGGACACGCCTCGGATCGATGTGCAGCAACGGTATGCTCGCCTGCAAGCTCAGTGCCTGATACACCTGCTGCTCCGTCAACAGCCGGCTCCGGACTAGATATTCGCCCAGCCGGACTTCCGATGGCTTGGTTCGCAACGCCCACTCCAGTTGCGCTCCGCTGATTCTCCCCGAGGTCACCAGTATCTCCCCGAGCCTCCGCCGTTGTGTCGCCATGGCCGCCACCGGATAACTGTGATCCGTCTTCAGCCAAACCAGCGGTACCCCCGCAATCCTCGAATGCGCATACCGCCACATCGCCCCCACCGTGGCCCGGAAGTTGATGTAGTTCCCCAACAGCGCCCGAATCGGTACCGCCGAGGCATATTGCCAGCCGTAAATCCGCGCCGTGCACCACGCCCGTACCCCCAAATGGATCATCTGCAACGTACTGGTCGACAGCAGCAGAACGAACGTCGGCAACTCTGCTCCCACACCAGCCAACCCCCAGCGGCTACCCGTCAGATCGCTCCAGATCCACGTCAGCAGCCCGTACAGAAACAGCATGCTCGTAAGCATGCTCACCGGATTCCCGATCAACCCCTTGCGGTCGCGCCACAGCCAGTACACCGTACCGATTCCCCCGCCCCAGCCGTGCCGCTCCCAACTCTGCAAGGCGATCCCCGTCACCCAACGCGTCCTCTGCTTGATCGCCGCCTTCACCGTGTGCGGAAAGTACTCCCGCGTCGCTACCGGTTGCCCGTTTTCCATCTGCACCGGCATGAACAGTTGCGGACAGCGCAAATAGTGCAGCTTCAACCCGTTCTCGTAATCTTCCGTGAGACACTCCGGTTCGAAAATCCGCCCCTTCCGCGCTGCCAGTTGCTCCATCGCGAATCGCGTGAACGCCGTCCCCACTCCGTTCGAGGGAATGAACCCGCCAAGAATCTGCCGCCCCGGCATGTCTTTGGTCTGGAACTCGGCAAATTCGTCACAGTACACCCCGTGCGTCCATTCCCGGATCGAGGTCCGCAGCGGCAACACTGGCACCTGTACCATGTCGTACACATCCGTGTGGTAATTCATCCAGTGCAGAGCCGTCGGGTGAATGACGTCCTCGGCATCATGCGTAGCGAGTATCTCGAATCGAACTTGCCGGTCCCGCTCAAACGCCAGTATTCTCTGATAGATCCAGTTCAGGCAATCGGCCTTTGACGTCGGCCCGGGGTTTCCGCACACGGCCATGTGCACGTTCGAATAAGTCGCTTCCAGTTCCCGCACCGCAGCCATGGTAGGGGCGTCATTGGGATACACACCTAGAAAAAAGTCATACGACAAATACTCTATTTGGTTTACATTATTTGCCACCATTTGCCGGATTACTCCCTCCTCCTGCCACAGCGGCACAAGGATGGCAATCCGTTTCTGCGGCGCCGCCAGCGCCGCCCGCAACTCCTCCCGCCTTCTTCCTTCCGTCGCCCAAGCCCGCCCGGAAATATATGTAAACAAGCAAATTGCGTCGACAAACAAATCATCGACACCACTGATCATGATCCACAGAGCAAGCGGGACCAATAGTGACTCGACGGCGACGTCGAGCCAGGCCACGGCACTAAGGGGGAAGTCCACCTAGTGAGAGGGTGTAAGAAATCGAACCAAAATCTCACCCCATTTTTGGCACGGAAATTGCTACATCATAAGCAAGATGCGGTCCCACACCGGTAGAACGGCTCCTGCTTGGGTAATTCTGCAATGGACTGGCAGAAAAAATTTCCTCTCCCGGCAAATTTTACCTCTCCGGTGATAACCGTCGCAGCCTCCCGTGGTCTCTCCCGCGGGCGTGTTTGCCGGTGGCGGCTCCCTGAAACGTCTCCCTCCGAGCGTCGCCGCCACCGGTAAAACCTTTTGTTGCTTGCCGAGTTCTTTCTGGGTTTGAACTTGTCGCGCTGGGGGCGAAATCTCCTCCGCAATCCCCTCAGTGCACTCCAGCGGTAGAGCGTAGATCCTCCTCCACCACGCCTCTGCCCATCAGCGCAGGCGCTCGAGCAGATCACGCGAGAGCAGGTCGGCCCGCTCGGCTAAGCTGACGGAACCAGCCAAATCCTCTTCCCGCGTCTGCTCCGCCTGCGCTAGGAAACTGCGGACCCTCCCCAGCGTCTCCGTCTGATCCTTCGTCAGCAACTTTCCCTCAATCAGCACCACCGCACTCCGCGTCCGGTCCAGCGCCTCTTCCAATCGCTTCACAAACTCACGCGTCTGCTCTGCCGTCAGGATTACCCCCAGCTTTGCCGGCTGCGGCGCCGGCTTCGCCTCTTCCGCCACAGGAGTCTCAGGCTTAGGCGCCTCGGCCACTTTCACTTCCGCCGCCTTCTTCCCCCGCCGCGACCGCCGCGGCGCAGGCTTCTTCTCCGGAGGCTTCGGAGGCGGTGTCGTCACCACCACTTCCACGGGTGGTTCCCCCGAAGGTTCCGTCGTAATCTTCGGAGCCGGCGGCAATGGCACTTCCTTGGGGGCTTCACTGCGATTGGGAACTACGATGGGAGGGCGCGGTGTCGTCGACACCTGCTTCTTCTGACACGAGGGCACAACGATAGCCATTACGGCCACACAGAGCCAAGCCGGGTTGTCGAAGCGCCTCGTTCGCATCTGGGTGTCACTACCGCCCTAGCGGCTCAGGCTGCCTCCGTGGAAACGGGAAACCGCAATCGAAACACCGTTCCTTTTCCTACTTCGCTGGTGAACTCGATTGTACCATTATGTAGCTGAACGGCTCGAAATGTCATCGCCAATCCGATGCCCGATCCTTTTTCCTTCGTCGTGAAATAAAGCTGAAATACGTTCGCTTGATTCTCCGGTGGAATTCCCGGCCCTTCGTCCTGGATCAGCAGGTGGCACGACCCTCCCGCCAGTGACGCCCGCACGATCAGGTTCCCCCCCGAACGCATCGCCTCGATCCCGTTCATCACCACGTTTAGAATCGCCTGCTTCAAAAGATCGCGGTCCCCGCGAATCACAATGCTTTCGGGCTCCGCGGAGAACTGCAGATTCACTTTCTGGATCGTCGCCTGCGGCCGCACCAGCGCCGTCACCTCGCGCGCCAGCGCCGCCAGATCTACATCCTCCACCGCCAGATCCACCGGCCGCGTGAAGTCGAGGAATGTCTTCACCACCCGGTCCAGACGGCGAATTTCCTGCGAAATAATATTGATTTCGTCATCCGCTTCCGGACTTGTTTCCGACACTCTGGTCCTTAATAACTCCAGCCGCAACGCAATCGAATTGAGTGGATTCTTAATTTCATGCGCCACGCCCCCGGTTAGCCGGCTGATCGCCGACAGCCGCCGTGAGATGTCCAGTTGCGTCGCCAGTTGCTTGCGTGGCTCCACGTCCCGTAAGGTAATCAACGTCCCGGACCGGTCGGCCAGCGTGTCCACACTCAGCAGCACGCGCAGCGGTTGCTTGCCCTTGCGCTCCAGTCCCACCAGATAGTCCTGCGTCGGCCGCCCCAGCCGTACCGACTGCTGAATCACTGCCCCCAGCGGTTCCGAGGCCGGGAAAATCTGCACCATCTCCTTGCCCAACATCTCGGCGCGCGTCATCTCCAGCAAGCGTTCCGCCGCGGCCCCCGCCATCGTCAGCCTGTCGTTGCGGTCGAACACCAGCACCGCGTCTTCCATCCGCTCCATCAGGCCTTCGATATTGCTCCGCATTTGCGTGACGTCTTCCTGCGCCCCGCGAATCTGCTGCCCCAGAAGACTCAACTTCGACTGCACAATCGCCAACTCCCGCGTCTTCCCCAGTGGATCGCGCTCTTCCTTCACGCCCGCCGCTTCCGCCGTCCCGCTGGCAATACGGTCGATCTCCTTGCTGATGCTGGTCAGTGGCCCAATCGCCAGATTCGCCGAAAAAATCCCCAGCAGGATCGACATCAGCAGCGAAATCGCCGAAACGATGCCGATCTTGTACACCTGCGGCAGCAGCGCGTCGCGCAGAAACACGCTCGAAACTACAATCTGGATGGTGAAGATCGGTAACTTCTGCTGGGGTACCCCCAGCGGCAGCGCCACCTCGTAATCCTGCTGCCCCTTACTCAGCCCCATGATCCGGTCCGTCACTTCCTTCGCCTTCCACTCGGCGAAGGACGGCAGCTTGCGCATGATCGTCCCGCGCTTGGCCGGCGTCGAACTGGCCAGGATCTCATCCAGTTCGCTCGCCACCACAATCTCCACGATCATCTTCGAGTTCGACATCGAACTCTGGATCAACTGCTGCAACAGCGTGTCTTCAGAGACAATCCGCGTCCAAAGCTGCTTGCTCTCCTCGAGCGTCGCCGGTGGCGGATCCACCGCCGCCGAGCTCTCCTGCACCCGCGCCAGCACCAGGCTCTTCACCTGCTGCGCCACCAACTCCGAACGCTCCATCACGCCATTGGTCCAGTTCTCCACCACCGTGTTCAAATGCATGGCGGAGAGAATCGTCACAATGACGGTAACGAGAAGGACAATCAGCAGCAGCAGCCGCGCTTTTAGCGACATTCAATTCTCTTATTCCGTAAGCAACTGGATAGCCATTAGGCGGAGGCGCTTTCTTCGGCGTCGCTCCCCCCATATCCCTTCAGCTTATTGAACAACGTCTTTAAGCTGATACCGAGGATTTCCGCCGCCCGGGTCTTGTTGTTCCTGGTATGCTGCAACGTCAACTCGATCAGCGCCCGCTCGGCCTGGTCGATCGTCACCCCCACGGGCAACGTCACCGCCGGCCCCGATGCAGTCTCCGCCACCGGTGGCTTCGCGTCCGCATTCTGAAATTGCAGCGGCAAATGGGAGCTGTTAATCGTCCCTTCCCCAGCCAGAATCACCGCCCGCTCGATCACGTTGCGCAATTCCCTTACATTCCCCGGCCAGTTGTGGTTCGTCATCCGCTCCAGCGCCGAAGCGGCAATATCGGAAACGCGGCAGCCGTGCTTGGCATTCAAATCATTGATCAGCGCCGCGGCCAGTTTCGGAATATCGTCCTTGCGCTCCCGCAGCGGCGGAAGTTGAATCGGAAAAACATTCAGCCGGTAAAACAGATCCTCCCGGAATGTGCCCTTGCGGATCGAATCCTCCAGCGGCTTGTTCGTCGCCGCCACCACGCGCACATCCACCGTAATCTCGCTCTTGCCGCCCAGCCGCCGCACGCGCGAATCTTCCAGCACACGCAGCAATTTGGCCTGCGTCGGAAACGGCATGTCGCCAATCTCATCGAGCAGCAGCGTCCCGTTGTGCGCCAGTTCGAAACAGCCCGCACGGCGTTCCAGCGCTCCCGTGAACGCGCCTTTCTCGTGCCCGAACAGTTCGCTCTCAATCAGCGTTTCCGGCAGCGCCGCGCAATTCACCGGCACAAACGGACCGCCGGCTCGCGGACTCAGTGAATGAATCGTCCGCGCGGCCAACTCCTTCCCCGTGCCGCTTTCGCCCATCACAAGCACCGCCGCACGGCTCGGCGCCACCTGCCGCAGCAGCGCAAACACCTGCTGCATGGGCCGCGACCCGCCCGTCAATTCCCCCAGCACTCCCTGGAAACTCAACTGCTGTTCCAGATTCGCCGCGCGCTCCACCAGCCGGCTCTGCGTCGCCGCACGTTCCAGCAGCATGCGCAATTCGCGCGGCTGAATCGGCTTCTCCAGAAACCAGTACGCGCCCAGATCGTGAATCGTCTCCAGCGCTGTCTCCAGATTCCCGAACGCCGTCAGCACCAGCGATGGAATCGCCTGCCCCTGTTCCTGCAGCGTGCGCAGCAGCGTCTTGCCGTCCATCCGCGGCATCATCAAGTCCGTCACCAGCACGCTCGGATGAAACTCGCCCACCTTGCGCAGCGCCTCTTCACCATCGCCCGCGGTTTCCGTTTGAAACCCCCAACTGGTGACCATCGCAGCCAGTGCGGTGCGTTGCGATTCTTCGTCATCCACAATTAAGACACGGGAAAGGGCTCGGTTTGGCTCCATGGGGAACTTTCAAAGTAACACGCGGAAGCCGCCCCAAGCGCACTTCCCTTCCCCGTTGGACTCGACCGCAATCTACGCTACAGTAACAACCGGGAACCGCACCCCATGAATCAGAAAGCAACCCGGCGCATCTTCCTCGGAGCGGCCGCCGCTGCCGCTTCCCGCCCCGGACCGGCTCAACCCGGCCCCAACAGCACCATCAATCTCGGCCTCATCGGCTGCGGCGCGCGAGGCCGCGGCGTCATCCTCCCCAATTTCGCCAAAATCCCCGGCACGCGCTTCACGGCCGTCTGCGACGTCAACAGCAAGTACGCCGCCGATCTCCGCCAGCGGGCCGGCGGCGAGCGCGTTGCCTCCTATTCCGACTACCGCAAACTCATCGAGGATAAGAATGTCGACGTTGTAGTCATCGCCACCAACCAGCAGTGGCACGTCCTCCCCATGATCGCCGCCTGCCGCGCCGGCAAAGACGTGTTCCTCGAAAAACCCCTCGGCCAGTCCATCGGCGAAGGCCTCGTCGCCATCGCCGCCGCGAAGAAATACGGACGCATCATCCAGGTCGGCACACAGCAACGCAGCCAGGAGCATTATCAGAAAGCGGTCGAACTCATCCACGCCGGAAAGCTCGGCGAAATCTCCGAGGTACGTGTCTGGGATTATGAAAACTACTTCCCCGGACCCGGTTCGCCTCCCGATAGCGATCCGCCCCCGGAACTCAACTGGGACTTCTACGTCGGCCCCTCCGCCTTCCGCAACTACAACCCGAACATGTACTACAAGTACGGCTACGATTGGTTCCGCGTGGCCGGAGCAGGCCACCAGGTCGCCTGGGGTGTCCATCATTTCGATGTCGTGCTGTGGGCCATGCGCGTCCAATCGCCCCAATCCATCTACGCCACCGGCGGCAACTTCGCCTACGTCGATAACCACGATTACCCGAACACCTTCAGCGCCACGCTCCAGTTCGGCTCCGGACCCGTCGCCAAACACGGCTTCCTGCTCCACTACACCATGCGCACCGGAGGCAAGCGCGAAACCCGCGCCCACGGCAAATGCTTCATCGGCACCGAAGCCTCCATGATCCTCGACCGCGCCGGTTATTCCATCGTGAAGGAAATCCCGCCCGGGCAGAAGCTCACCTCCACCGGCCCCTACGTCAATGCCGAAGAAACCGTGCGCCCCGTCGACGACGTGTCCAGTCACTTCGCCGCATTCATCGACAACGTGCGCAACCGCAAGCAGCCCAACGCAACGGTGGAGACACTACACTACGCCACCGCTGTCGGCCACCTCATGAACATCTCCTGGGAAACCGGCCGCGCCATTCGCTGGGACGGCGCATCGAATAAAGTGCTCCACGACGCCGAAGCCCAGAAACAGATCCTCCGTCCCTACCGCGCCCCCTGGAAGCTCGAAGTCTAAACACCACTCGCCCACGCCTTCGCATCCCACGGCAATCGGTGCCATCATGTCTCTAACCGGGATGAGCCACGACATCGAGACCATCTTCCATGAAGTATCGGGACTTGCCCCCGAAGCGCGCGCCGCTTACTTCCTGCAGCATCAGATGCCTGCCGCACTCCGCTCGGAAGTGGAATCGCTACTCCAGCACGATGGTCCCACTGAGTCCCAGTTGATCCGG
>CALFYN010001108.1 GCA_937952345.1 uncultured Acidobacteriota bacterium | reverse complement strand
CTTTGCTCCGCAATCCCAGCGCTGCAATTCGGCGAACGTCATCTCGCGGATCGCGCGCGTGCCTGCGGGCCCCGTGCAGTAATCGGGATTCATGAGCGGATCGTGGGAAACCACCAGCACGTTATCCCGCGTCACCGCCAGATCGAGTTCCAGCACATCGACGCCGGTTTCGATGGCATAGAGAAACGCCGGCATCGTGTTTTCCGGCCGCACCGCACGCGCCCCGCGATGCCCATGCACTTCGATGCGCGCCCCCTCCCCCATCGATGCCATCAAAAGAATCCCCCCCATTGCCACGCCGGCGGCTCTCACGCCAAGTATCATGAGATTAGAATATCCAACTTAGGTGGCGTTATTATGACTTATCCTACCCGCCGCAATGTGATGCGCGCTGCCGGCCTGGCAACCGCACTCAGCTACTCCAGAATCCTCGGCGCCAATGATCGCCTGCAACTCGGCTACATCGGCGTCGGCAACCGTGGCACTCAGGTTCATGAGGGCTTCCTTGAACACGGCGACCAGGTTACGGTCGCTCTCTGCGATCTGCGCGAAGACTACATGGATCACAACGCGAAAATCTCGCGCGCAACCCCGAAGAAGTACAAAGAGTACAAAAAACTGCTCGAAGACAAGGATGTCGAGGCCGTGGTCATCGCCACGCCTGATCACTGGCACGCCCTGCAGTTCATCGATGCCTGCAACGCGGGCAAGGACGTGTACGTGGAAAAGCCGCTCTCGCTCACCGTCCGCGAAGGACGGCGCATGGTGGAGGTGGCCGAAAAGACCAAACGCGTCACACAAGTGGGCATCCACCGCCGTTCGGGAAAATTCCTCAAAGAGGCCGTCGATTTCGTGCGCTCGGGCGCGCTCGGCCACATCACCGTCGCCAAGGGCTGGCATCTGCAGAACGAATGGCCCACCGGCGTCGGCAACCCGCCCGATGCCAAACCCATGAACGAATGGGAATGGGATCAATGGCTGGGGCCGGCGCCCAAAGTCCCTTATAACCAGAACCGCATGTATTACCGCTTCCGCTGGTTCTACAACTACTCGGGCGGCCAGGTGACCAACTTCGGCGTCCATTACATGGACATGCTGCGCTGGGCGCTCGGCAAGGAAGCGCCGAAAGCCGTCACGGTCATGGGCGGCAAATACGCCATCCACGACAACCGCGAGATTCCCGATACGCTCGAAGCGCTGTGGGATTTCGACGGCACCATGGTCGTTTTCTCGCAGTACAACGCCAACGCCGCACCGGGCAATATGCAGGGCTCGGAGATGGAAATCCGCGGCACCAAGGGCACCATGTACCTCCACGGCAACCGCTGGGAGGTGGTTTCGGAAAAGAACACAGAACAGCCGCTGCCGGCGCGCTCCCCCGTCGCGCGGGAACTCGAACGCGGCTACCGCCCGTCGTTCCAGACCGCCATGCAGCCTGCCTCCGCTAAGGGCAGCGCCGATACCGCCTTCCATGCCCGCAACTTCCTCGATTGCGTGAAGTCGCGCGCCAAGTGCAACTGCGACATCCTGGACGGGCACCGCTCCACGGCAGCCACGCTCATCGCCAACATCGCTCTGAAGACGAAGTCGTATCTGGAGTGGGACGCGAAGACGGAAACGTTCCCGAACAATGCGGCGGCGAACAAGCTGTTGCAGTATAACTACAGGGCACCTTATAAACTTGTTTGATTAATCATTTTTTGTTGACATGAATTGTATTTTGGCGTAGCATCAAACCAGGAGGGTTCTTCGATGGCTACGCCCGCGATGGCATTGCTGCGCAACGAGGTGAGTTGCGGCGATGAAATATGGATTGCCACGGCACTGCTGACGCGGGAACGCCCCGCCGAGGTGGACTATGCTGTGGAAGACATCATGGCGCGCGCCGCGCAGGAGAACATCCACGGATCGGTGCGCAAGGGGTTGGAGGGATACGCGCGGGTGCACTGCTGCGCGAACAAGCCCCCCAGCCCTTCCGCGCTAAAGATGTTGTACGCCACCGGGCGCAACCGGCGGCGGCTGTACCGGCCCACCGACGACCATCATCCGGGGCGCACGGGGCGCAGCGTGCCGGCTCTGCACGACATCCCTGAGACGTATCACGAACTGGTGGACTGGTGGTTACAGCAAGTAGCTTCTTTTCCGCCAGTTGAGCGGCCACAAGGGAAGTCTTTCCTGAAGGCGATGGAAGAGCTGCGGGAAGCGGGCAAAGACACCTGGAAGGGCGTTGACGCCGATGCTTACGTGCGCCAACTGCGTGAGGGCTGGGATTGAGCCGCATCTTTCTCGATACGAACATCTTCATCTATTTCTATGAAGATGCCGGGCCGCTGTCGGCCCTCACCCGTTCCCTGCTGGAGCGCCTGGAGCAGCGTGGGGATCAAATTGTGACCTCGACGCTGACCATCGGCGAACTGCTGGTGCACCCGCTGCGCACGGGCAACGAGAAGCTGGCCGGGCTGTATGAGCAGGTGCTGCAGCCGCCGGCGATCGAGATTATCCCGTTTGACCGCGCCTGCGCCGCCTCGTTTGCGCGCCTCCGGCTGGACACGAGCATCAAGCCCCCGGACGCCATCCAGTTGGCCTGCGCGGCCGCGGGGCGCTGCGATTTGTTTATCACTAACGACTCGCGCCTCACGGGGAAGATTGTTCCCGGGTTGCAGTTTATTGCTGCCATCGACAAAGTGCCGCTGTAGACAACAGCGGGACATGAGTTCTTGGCCGCCGATAAACGCCGATTAACGCTGATGGTCGCGATTGGCCCAAAAGTGAGAAGGGCCCGAGAGCTGGGAGCTCACGGGCCCTTAGAGGGGCTATGAACGGCGAGCTGGGCCTCGCCGCCGAGGATGCTGATAAGTCGAATGACGACTTATTATTAGTGCCCTTATAGAGTGCACGCGCCTTGCCAAAGGATTTCATTCGCTAAGTGATTGAAAAATAATAGATAGCCCACTCCAAACCTGCGTCAAATCACACTTTTGGGGGAATCAGATGACCCGCTTGCCCCAATTCCCCACCCCGCTCCGCCCAGCCTGCCCCAAGCCATCCCCAAAAGTGAGAAGGGCCCGCGAGCTGGGAACTCGCGGGCCCTTAGAGGGGCTATGAACGGCGAGCTGGGCCTCGCCGCCGAGGATGCTG
>CALFYN010001107.1 GCA_937952345.1 uncultured Acidobacteriota bacterium | reverse complement strand
GAGGATCGCCGCTAGCATCATGGCGTTGCTTAGTGACGTCGCCCGTTCTTTCCCTACTGTCGTCCGCCAGCGCGGCGATTGGATTTACCGCGGCGGCAACGTAAAAATCGTCTCCGGCAACCAGTGGAGCGTCGATGCCCTGGTGAAGGGTACCCATAAGTACGAGGTTTCCCTGCAGCGCAGTAATGAGGTAGTCCGCGTCAATTGCACGTGCCCCTATTACGAAACCGAAGGCCCCTGCAAACACATCTGGGCCGCGTTGCTGGCCGCCACGGACCGCAACTACCTCGGCTCGCCTTCGATCGAGGGCAAACCAGCCCGCATTATCGAGGACTGGGAAATGCCCGAAGACGAAACCGCCACCCCCAGGAAAGAGAAAACTCCGGCTTGGAAGATCGCCCTCTCCCACATCCAGCAGCAAGCCGCGTCGCGTCCCTTCGGCGAACCTGAGCCCTGGCCCCCCGGCCGCGAAGTGTTCTTCATCGTCGATCCCTCCACTGTCGCCGGAGGAGTTGGCGGCAGTTTCTCTTTCAAGATCGAAGTGCGCGATCCGGCCAAATCCGGCCGCCCTGGCAAGCTCAAGGAGTTCAAGCTGCTGCGCAAACAGATCGCTTCCATTCCGGAAGAGTCGAACCGCAACATCATCGCCGCTCTTGCCGGCGCTACGCCCTCCACCTACAGCTTCGCCAGCAATCTCGACCTCGTGCCCGGATCCTTCTCCATTCCCCTGCCCCTGGGCCTCAACACCGTCCGTGACATTCTCCAAACCGGACGATGCATGCTCCGCCGCGAATACCGCGAACAACCCGAGCGCATGCAGCGCCTCTCCTGGGACGAACTTCCACCCTGGCAATTCCACGCCGTCGTCGACCGCGATGGGCCGCAATTCACCCTGCGCGGCGTGTTGCTCCGCGACGGACAGAAGATGGATGTGCGCGAGCCCAATCTTCTCTTCTCCGATGGGCTGCTGCTGGCTCACAACGTGGTCTCGCGATTCGAACCCGCCAGCGCATTCCACTGGCTCACCGCCCTGCGCCGCGATGGCGCCATCCCCTTCCCGGCCAAGGAGGCCACGCAGTTCCAGTTGGAATTCCTCAAAGGCGTCCAACTCCCGCCTGTCGACTGGCCCGAAGATCTGCAATACGAGGAAGTGAACGCCACTCCGCGCCCAGGCCTGCGCATCGGCCGCCCACAAAGCCGCTTCGCCTCCGAATCCAACCTTCTCCGTGCCGAGCTTTCCTTCGATTACGGCGACGTCACATTCCCCTGGAGTCACCCCGAAGCCGGCTTCTTCGACGCCGTGGGCCGTCGCTACGTGCGCCGCGACAAGGCGTTCGAAGCCGCTGCCATCGCCCGTATGGAACAACTCGGCATGGTGCCGGCGCAGAGCTCCTACGAACTCGCCGACCCCACCTGGGAGCTGACCGAAAAGCGCCTCCCTTCCGTCGTCAGCGAAATTCTCAAAGCCGGCTGGCATGTCGAAGCGGAAGGCAAGATGTTCCAGACGGCAACGTCGTTCGACATGCAACTCACCTCCGGCATCGACTGGTTCGAGTTGCATGGCGCCGTCCAATACGGCAACACCACAATCGGGCTGCCCGCCCTGCTGCAAGCCCTGCGCAAAGGCGAAACGATGCTGCGTCTCGATGACGGGACGTTCGGCCTCATGCCAGAAGAATTCCTGCAGAAGTTCGGCGCACTGCTCCGCCTCGGCGAAACCGAATCCGATCACGTGCGCTATTCGCGCGCGCAGGCGGGCATTCTCGACGTCTTCCTCGCCGAGCGCGACGTCAATGTCGACGCCGAATTCCAACAGGCGCGGGAGCGGTTACGCGCCTTCCAAAGTATCGAACCCGCCGCCCAGCCCGAACACTTCCTCGGCGAATTGCGCCACTATCAGCGCGAAGGCCTCGCCTGGCTCAATTTCCTCAATGCCTACGGTTGGGGCGGCTGCCTCGCCGACGACATGGGTGTTGGAAAAACAGCGCAGGTGCTCGCTCTGCTGGAACAGCGCCGCGTTAACGGCGCCGGCCCCTCGCTGGTTGTCGTCCCCCGCTCGCTCATCTACAACTGGATGCAGGAAGCCGCGCGCTTCACACCCCAACTGCGCGTCCTCGACAATTCCGGCGCCGGCCGCACCAAGGATCCCCGCGAGTTTCTCGCCTACAACGTCGTCCTCACCACCTACGGCACCCTCCGCCGTGACGTCATCGACTTCCGCGATTTCCAATTTGATTACGTCGTCCTCGATGAAGCGCAAGCCATCAAAAACGCGTCCAGCGAATCCGCCAAAGCCGCGCGGCTGTTGCGATCAAAGCATCGCCTCGCCATGAGCGGCACCCCCATCGAGAACCACCTCGGCGAACTCTGGAGCCTCTTCGAATTCCTCAACCCCGGCATGCTGGGCGGAGTCTCCGTCTTCCAGTCCGCCGGCGGAGCCCTTCGCAATCCCGATGAACTCACGCGCATAATGCTTTCGCGCGCCGTCCGCCCCTTCATCCTGCGCCGTACGAAGAGCCAGGTGGTCAAGGAACTCCCCGAAAAAACCGAACAGACCATCTACTGCGAACTCGACGCCAACCAGCGCAAACTCTACGACGAGCTCCGTGACTACTACCGCGGCAAGCTGCTCGGCCGCATCAGCGAGCGGGGCATGGCAGGCGCGAAATTCCAAGTGCTGGAAGCGCTGCTGCGTCTGCGCCAGGCCGCGTGCCATCCGGCCCTCATCGATGAAGAGCGCCTCACCCAGGCCAGCGCCAAGTTCGAAACGCTGCTGCCGCAACTCGAAGAGGTCACTGCGGAAGGCCACAAGGCCCTCGTGTTTTCGCAATTTACCTCACTGCTTTCCCTGCTCCGCACACAACTCGATGCGGATAACATCCCCTACGAATATCTCGACGGATCCACCCGCAACCGCCAGGAGCGCGTCGAGCGCTTCCAATCCGACTCCGATTGCAAGCTCTTCCTCATCAGCCTGAAAGCCGGAGGCCTCGGCCTCAACCTCACAGCCGCCGATTACGTCTTCCTGCTGGACCCGTGGTGGAACCCCGCTGTGGAAGCACAAGCCATCGATCGTACCCACCGAATCGGCCAGACGCGTCCGGTCTTCGCCTACCGGCTGATCGCCCGAGACACGGTGGAAGAAAAAGTCCTCGAACTGCAGCGCACCAAACGCGAACTCGCCGACGCCATCATCACCGAGGACAACCGGTTCCTGGGCAACCTCAAGCGCGAAGACCTGGAAATCCTCTTCTCATAGTCAGTGCTACCCAGGCTTCCTACTGCCCCATCCCCCGCGCAGCCACCCGCCACACTGCCTCCACCTGTTCCCCGCGCACCGCATAAATCCGGTCATGCAGATTCACCGAAGGATCGCAGTGCGGAATAATAAATTCCAGCCTATCCCCGATATTCACCTGCTTGCCGGCGCTCATCGTGACCCGCCCGTGCTCATCGCCCGCGAACGCATACGGCAGGTCACTCCCGCCGCGCCACTCCGGCGGAAACGGCTTGTCCGTCGAAAACGCCTTCAATCCGCCATCCACGATCGCCGTATCGTCCTTCGGCTTGCTCACCACCGTCGTCAGCACGAACAGCGCA
>CALFYN010001106.1 GCA_937952345.1 uncultured Acidobacteriota bacterium | reverse complement strand
GTTCCGGCGAGCCGGTTCGATCCGGTGGTGCGCCCGCTGCTGGCGTTGTACCCGACGCCGAATATCGCAGGGCGTGAGTTTCTGGACAACAATTATTTCCGGTCGCCTTCGGACCGGGACGATACCAACCAGGTGGACTTCCGCATCGACCACAGCTTTTCGATGAATCACCGGGCGTTCTTCCGCTACAGCCGGCGGCGGCAGGACACGGTGACGAACAGTCCGCTGCCGCCGGAAGCAGGCGGGACGGGGGGCGAAATCATCGACTTGAACGGCGACAACTTCGTCGCCACGTGGACGCAGACGCTGCGGCCGACGCTGTTTAACGAGGTACGGTTTGGGTGGACGAATTTTCCCACGCGCTTCGACACGCTGCTGCAGGAACCGCTGAATGCGAAGTACGGCATCAAGAACGCGCCGGGGGATTCGTTCAACGACGGGCTGAATCAGTCGTTCACACAGTTCAACGTTGCCGGCTATGCCGTGCTCGGATTGGGCTGCTGTTGGCCGAATATCAACAACCTGGTGAATCTGCACATCAACGACAACATGGTGTGGCAGCGAGGCAATCATGGCATCCGCATGGGCTTTGAAGTGCGCCGCCCAAATCTGTTCCGTGAGGCGAGCCGGCAGAGGCGCGGCCAGTTTACGTTCAGCAAGGTGTTCACGGCGGAGCAGCCGAATGTGGCCGCCAGCCGCACGGCGACGGGAAACGGGATGGCCGATATGCTGCTTGGGCTGGCGAGTTCGACGGCCCAGGGCAATCCAGCAGGCGAGAATTTCATCGCTCCGTCGTGGGGCGCCTACATTCAGGACGATTGGAAGATCAGTTCGCGGCTGACGTTGAACATGGGGTTGCGGTGGGATCTCTTCCAGGGCGCCTATTTTCCGAATGGAGCACCGATCGGCCGCGGTGGCGTGAGCACGTATCTCACCGAGTGGAGCGGCACGCCGGTGGGGGATCCTCTCTATCACACGTTCCTGCGGCCGAAGGATGGGAAGGACTGCGGCTGCAACCAAGACTACAACAATTTCGCTCCGCGCCTCGGGCTGGCCTATTCGCTGAGCAAGCGCACTGTGATTCGCTCCGGTTTCGGATTATTCTTCGCGGAAGCGGATGGAGCGGCTTATAACCGGTGGGTGAATCAGACTCCGGATTTCACGGAAGTGACAACGCCGAGCGACAACATCACTCCGGCGGCGGTGGTGCGGGATGGATTGCCGCTGGTGCGGTTGCCCGCGGTGGCGCCGGTTGCCAATACCGGCATCAACACGCGTTCTCCCGATCTGGTCACGCAGTATTCGACGCAATGGTTCTTTGATTTGCAGCAGGAACTGCCCGGCGCGATCGTGATGACATTGGGATATCAGGGGACGAAGTCGACAAAGCTGTTCGTGTCGCGGAACGTGAATCATCCCGGGCCGCATCCATCCATTCCGGCGGTGCAGCGCCGCCTGGACATGATGTGGAACGCCGTGAACTACGCCGAATACGGCGCCAATGCCAACTACAACGCATTCACGGCGCGCGGGGAGAAGCGCTTTTCGAAGGGATTGACGTTCCTGGCCTCCTACACCTGGGCGCATAACATCGATCAGAACACGGAATCGCTCGATACCGGGTTCGATGTCATCGCCAATCCCTACAATCTGCGGGCGGAGCGAGGCAACGCGAATCTCGATCACCGGCAGGTGTTCACCTCCAGTGCGACGTATGAACTGCCGTTCGGGCGCGGGAAGAGCGTGGGCTCGGATTGGAATCGTGCCGTGGATGCGGCGCTGGGCGGCTGGCAGGTCGGGGGCATTCTGACGCTGCGCACCGGCTTTCCGTTTGAGGTGACTTATCCGGGCGATCCGCAAAATTCAGGTACCACGAATCGCGGGGACCGCATCGGCAGCGGCAAACTCGACAACCCGACCATCGACCGGTGGTTCGATCAGACGGCGTTCGTGGCGAGCGCACCCGGGGTGTACGGGAATACGGGGCGCAATGTGTTGTACGGGCCGGGAACGCGGAGCATGGACTTCAGTTTGGCAAAGCGCTTCTTCATGCCTTGGGAAGGGCATTCGATGCAATTCCGTTTTGAGGCGTTCAACTTCACGAACACGCCGAAGTTCGCGCAGCCTGCCGGCGGATTGCGCGCGGCGAATACGGCTACCATCAACCGCGCGGATGAACCGCGGCGGATTCAGTTCGGGCTGAAGTATCTGTTTTGAGTTTGGCCCGGAAGGGCATCCCCAGTACGTGCGAGAGGGACAGAGAAGTGGCGGCGTCCACTTCATCGAGGCCCATGCGGCGGTCGTCGGCGGGTGTCAGCCGTTGGAACGTGCGGAATATGTGATCCCACCATGGGAACAGCACTCCCAGGTTCGCCCGCTGAAATCGCTGTTCGCGCATATGATGCAGGCGGTGGAAATTGGGAGTGACCCAGAAGCGGGATACCAGCGGTTCCAGGCGCGGCGGCAGTGAGGCGTTGGCATGGGACAGCAATCCTTGTTGCATGGCCAGTAGCTCATAGACGAACACCGCGGAAATGGGGACGGCAAACGTAATGATGGCAGCGTAGGTGAAGACCACCACCAGGAGCGCTTCGAGCGGATGAAAGCGGAGTCCGGTGGTGAGGTCGAAATCACAGTCGCTGTGGTGTACGGCATGTACTCGCCACAGGGCGGGAACGCGGTGCATCAGCCAGTGGACGAGGTAGCGGGCCGCGTCCATCGCCAGTATTCCGATTGCGAAATGGATAGGGAAGGGAATTGCCTGGTGTTGCGCCGATCCCCATGCGGTTCCATTCATGAGTTGCGCCAGGGCCACGCCGCCGGTGCGGAACAACAGTTGGGTCAAAACGCTGCTGAGCCCATACAGAAACCCATGCAGCAACCAGCGGCGGGCCTGAGGCTGGCTATTGGCGGTCTGAGGGAAATATGTTTCCACAATTCCCACGAACAGAAACACGCCGATAAAGACATACCACATCACCGCTTCGCGGTTTTGTAGGATCGGCGTGCTCCAGTCGGCTGGCATGAAGACTACTTTTTGTTCCTTCGATGGCGTAACCACAGCAGGCCGGCCCCGCCAACGACGATCATCCCAATGGTTCCCGGTTCCGGAGTTGGCGCAGGGGTGGCTCCGGCGAAGAGTGAGCCGGCGGCCAACGTGAGTCCCAGGAGAAGGAGAGAGTGTGTTCGCATCATCGGGGTATGATATCGCGAAGCGGCTGCCTGTTCCACCACTTGCGTTGCTACGCCTTCACTCCCAGAGCCAGCAGTGTCTCGAAATGCGGCGGCTCCGGTTCGCGATAGACGACGGATGTCTCCACCTGTGCAAAGCCGGCTTTGTGGAGCATCGCCTCGAGTTCGACTTCGGGGAATCCGAGCCAGAGATCGGCATATAATTCGCGCGCGTCTTCAAAGGTGTGGCGCAGCAGATCGAGAACCACGATTCTCCCGCCCGGCTTGAGAATGCGCCATGCTTCCTCGACGGCCTTGGGAGGATGCGAGGCATGGTGCAGGCTTTGGCTGAAGATGGCCAGATCCACCGACGCATCCTTGATGGGCAGTTCCTCGAGATCGCCGACGCGGTATTCGAGATTGGTCAGGTTGTGGCGAGCCGCCAGGTCCCGGCCGAAGGCCACCATCTTGTCTGAGTTATCGACGGCGATGACCTGCTCGGCGCGCTGGGCGAGCAATTGGGAGAGCGTTGCTTCTCCGGCCCCCAGGTCGGCGACCACCATCGGGGGCATCAGTTTCAAGAGGGCTTCTGCGATGCCTTTCCAGGAACGGCCGGGGACGTAATGGCGCCCGAACTTGCCGGCGAGTTCGTCGAAGTAGGCGCGCATGCGGTCACGGCGTTTGCGCAAGGTGAGATCGAGCGCGGCGGCGTCCTGCGCAGCTTCGGGGATTTCATTCACAGCCTGCCGGAGGAGTCCGATAAGCTCCTTGTTGTCCCGCAAGTCTTCGTGTATCCGGTACAGGCTATGCTTGCCGTTGCGCCGGTCTTCGACCAATCCCGCCTGCCGCAGCTGGCTCAAACTCATTGAGATGCGGCTTTGTCCCATGCTTAAGATGTCCTGTAGTTCTGCCACGCTAAGTTCTTCTTTTTGGAGGAGTAACAGGATGCGGACACGGGCCGGATCGGCCAACAGGCGGAACCATTTTAAGATTGACGGATTCATGCAGTTCAGGTATTATCAACATATCAAGATTTCTTGATGAATGAAAGAGAACTATGAGCACAACAGCCATTCCCACTCTCGCAGCCGAGTATAAGGTTGCCGATCTATCCCTGGCAGATTGGGGCCGTAAAGAGATCTCCGTCGCCGAACACGAAATGCCTGGCCTGATGGCGATTCGCAAGAAGTACGCCGCGGAGAAGCCCTTGGCTGGGGTCCGGGTGACCGGTTCACTGCACATGACGATTCAGACCGCGGTGCTGATTGAGACGCTGGTCGACCTGGGCGCGAGCGTGCGCTGGGCAAGCTGCAACATCTTCTCGACGCAGGATCATGCCGCGGCCGCGATTGCCGCCGCCGGAGTGCCGGTGTTTGCCTGGAAGGGCGAGACGCTGGAAGAGTATTGGGACTGCACGCTGAAGGCGGTGATGCATCCGGGCGGGAAGGGTCCGGAGTTGGTGGTGGACGATGGCGGCGATGTGACCCTGCTGATCCACAAAGGCTACGAGTTGGAGAACGGTTCCGATTGGGTGAACACGCCTTCGGACAGCCATGAAAAGAAGGTGATCAAGGATCTGCTGAAGCGCGTCTATGCGGAGAACAAGACTGCCTGGCATGATCTGGTGAAGGATTGGCGCGGGGTTTCCGAGGAAACTACGACGGGCGTGCACCGGCTCTACAAGATGAAGGAAGCGGGCACGCTGCTGGTGCCGGCGATCAACGTCAATGATTCGGTGACGAAGTCGAAGTTCGACAATTTGTACGGCTGCCGCGAGTCGCTGGCGGACGGCATCAAGCGCGCCACGGATGTGATGATGGCGGGCAAAGTGGCCGTGGTTTGCGGTTACGGCGATGTGGGCAAGGGCTCGGCGCATTCGCTGCGCGGCATGGGCGCCCGCGTGATTGTGACGGAAATCGACCCCATCAATGCGCTGCAGGCGGCGATGGAAGGCTTCGAAGTGACGACGGTGGAAGAGACGCTGGGCCGCGGGGATATCTACGTCACCTGCACGGGCAACGTGGACATCATCACGGCGGAGCACATGCAGCACATGAAGGATCAGGCCATTGTGTGCAACATCGGGCACTTCGATAACGAAATTCAGGTGGACCGGCTGAACAACCTGGAAGGCGTGAAGCGCACCAACATCAAGCCGCAGGTGGATATGTACACCTTCCCCGCCGGCAACAGCATTTTCCTGCTGGCCGAGGGACGGCTGGTGAACCTGGGTTGCGCCACGGGGCATCCGAGCTTCGTCATGTCGAACAGCTTCGCCAACCAGACGCTGGCGCAGCTCGATCTGTGGAAGAATCGCGATACCTATAAGGTGGATGTGTACACGCTGCCGAAGCATCTGGATGAAGAAGTGGCACGGCTGCACCTGGAGAAGATCGGCGTGAAGCTGACGCGGCTGTCGCAACGGCAGGCTGATTACATCGGTGTGTCGCCGGATGGTCCGTATAAGCCGGATCATTACCGTTACTAGTTTGGACTGACTCCTGTACGACGGGGCCGGGGTGTGTGTGGTGCACGCTCCGGCCCTTTTTGCTATAAGTGCCATGTCGTATGAAGGTGCATCTGATCGACGGAACCTATGAACTGTTTCGTCACTACTATGCGGTGCCGCCGGCTCAGGATTCCGGTGGTGTGGAGATTGGGGCGGTGCGTGGAGTAGTGACGTCGGTGTTGGCGATGCTGGAGAAAGAAGCCACGCACGTGGGTGTGGCGACGGACCATGTGATTGAGTCCTTTCGCAACCGGCTGTACAGCGGCTACAAGACGGGAGAGGGGATGGACCCGGTGCTATACGCACAGTTCCCGATTCTGGAAGAAGCGCTGGCGGCACTTGGTGTGGCCGTGTGGCCTCTGGTGAAATTCGAAGCCGACGACGGGCTGGCATCGGCGGCGGCGATTGCGGCGCGCGATGGACGTGTGGAACAGGTGTTGATCTGCACGCCGGATAAGGATCTGGCGCAGTGCGTCGTGGGGACTCGGGTGGTGCAGGTGGACCGGCGGCGGAAGTTGACGTTCGATGAAGACGGCGTGGTGGCCAAGTTCGGCGTGAAGCCCTGCTCCATTCCGGATTATCTTGCGCTGGTGGGCGACAGCGCCGATGGGTATCCGGGTTTGACGGGATGGGGGCCGAAATCGGCGGCTGTGATGTTGCAGCAATACGGGCGATTGGAAGGTATCCCGCGCGACTGGCGGAAGTGGCATACGTCGATCCGCGGAGCGCAGCGGCTGTGCAACGTGCTTTTCGACCAGTGGACGCACGCGGTGCTGTATCGCAGATTGGCGACGCTGGCGCTGGACGCGCCCGTTTGTGCCGATGTGGATGAGTTGCGATGGGCGGGGCCTCGGCCGGAGTTTGCGGGATTTTGTGAGCGGCTGGGGGCGAAGGGGCTGTACGCGCGCGCGGCGAAGGCGGGAGAGCGTTAGAGGGAAGAGTCGCCGAGTACTTTGCGGCGTAGGGCTTCGAAGCGTTCCATCCCGCGCAGTGAATCGTAGGTGGCATCGACGCCGAGCCAGAGGACACGGAAGGTGCGCCATTCGTAGGCTTTTTCGAGCCAAGTGATGGCGCGCTCTGGATCGCCGAGCTTGCGCCACAAATCCGCGAGCACGGTGGGCAGAAATCGTGCGCGGGGATCCTGCTCCATTTGTTTTGCGATGGCGATGGCCTCGCTGTGGCGGCCGGCACCGTGGAGTTCGAGAGCGCTGACGTGTTCTTCGATGAGCATGCCTGGCAGACATTTGGCTTCCGCCTTTGTGTCGGCCAGAGCGCGTTCGGTATCTCCGAGTGCTTCATAGGCCAACGAGCGTTGGAAATAGGCGGCGAAGGATTGCGGCATCCACTGGATGAGGAGCGAGGCCTGCTCGATGACTTTGCCAAAGCGGCGAGCGAAGGTAAGCACGGACAGGTAGGTATGCCGCAACTCGGGTGATAGAGGATCCAATTGCAACAGGTCTTCGATTTCGCTGACGGCCTGCTCGGTTTCGCCGGTTGGGCCCAGGAGCCACATGGCCCTGCATTGCCGAGCATAGGCGTTTTGCGGATCGAGTTCGAGTGCGCGTTCGTAGTGGGTGCGGGCAGAGGCGAGATCGAGTTCGAGGGCGGAGGCGGCGTTGCCGAGCAGGATGTGGCCGTCGGCGAGGCGCGGGTCACGGCGGATCGCTTCCGTCGCGTAATATTTGACCTTCGCCGCGGCGCCCAGGCCGGCGGGGCCGCCAAAGAGGCCGAGGTGGCCATAACAAGCTCCGAGTGTCGCGTACGCAGCCGCGTAATTGGGGTCGTCAACGATCACCTGTTCGAGCAGCGCGATGGCTTTGAACACCATGTCGGGCTTTAGTTCGCGCAGCCAGTGGCGCGCGCGAAGATGCATTTCGTAGGACGATACGCGGGAGGGGAGGCCGGCTGTTTCCGCCGGGGCCGCCGGCATGGCCACTTTGCCAAGACGCTGACTGATCTCACGGGCGATGTTTTCCTGAATGGCGAACAACTGTGCCGGCTCGGTGAGCATCGCATCGAAGGCTTCGGCCCAGAGGTGCGTGCCATCCATGCCGGTGATCAACTGCGCGGTGATCCGCAGATGGCTGCCCAATCGGCGCAGGCTGCCTTCCAGGATATTTCGCGCGCCGAGCTGACGGGCGATGTCTCTGACATCCTGGTTGCGCCCTTTGAATTGAAAGGAAGAGGTGCGGGCAATGAGGCGCAGGCCGCGGACCTGTGCTAACGCGGTGAGAATTTCTTCGGAGATGCCGTCGCTCAGGTGGTCATTCTCCGGGTCGGAACTCATGTTCGCGAAGGGGAGTACGGCAAGGTCGGCGATCGGATTCCATGCCTCCGGAGACGCCGCCGTGGCGGGTGTTGTTGTTGGGGCTACGATGCGAATGACCGGCGTGTAGGCGCCCTTGGGCAGTTCGAAGCGGATTTGATCCTGCACGCCCTGGCCTGAATAGTATTCCTGCAGTTTCGCCCGCAACTGGCGAGCTTGCACGCGCACGATGGAATCCAGCTTGGGATCGTAATCGGGCGGCCGGTCAAAGACCTGGAATCCGACCACGCTTTCTTTCAGCCCTTGCCGCGGATTGTCGAGGGTCTGTTCCACGATGAAGCGGAGGAATCGGGAGAGGCGGGCGGAGTTGCGAAAGGTGGGGCTGTCGAGAATCAGGCGAAGGCTTAGGCGGATGTCATCTGCACTCGGTAGTTGCGTATCGAAAGAGCGCACGGATGCACATTGTAGCAGGATCGAGGTGGGGGTTATTCACCCCTTTTCACTCCCCTTTATCCTGGCGCGAACCGTAGAGTAGAGCAATCTGATCGTTGTTGTTGCCACCTCAGAAAAACCAGCAAAACCAGCTTTAGGAGATTCTATGTTCGTTCGTACAGCACTCGTGTGTCTGTGGCAGATGGGGCTATTTGCGGCGGAACCGGTTCCCGCCGCTTTGGAGACCGCCATCAGCCGGACAATGCACCAGATAGAACAGCGCGGCGATTTCTTCGCTGCGAATAATCCGCGCCAGCGAATGGGGGCGCGGTTCCATGGATCGCATACCGACTTCACGCACCGGGGCGGCCGTTTTTCGATGCGGCTGGAAGGCCATTCTTTGTCTGCGCCGCCGCGTGTTGCCGGCAACCGCATCGACATCCCGCATGGCGATGTTATGGAGTGGTTCGTCAACGACACGGCGGGCATTGAGCACGGGTTCACAGTGGCGCGGCGGCTTTCCACGGGTCCTTTGCGGATTGACTTGAGAGTGAGCGGCGATTACCAGCCTGTAGCCGAGGGCTCGGGGGTTGTGTTGCGGACGAAGACAGGCGAAGAATTGCGATATGGCGGATTGGCCAGTTGGGATGCGGCGGGGCGCATGTTGCCGAGCCGCGCGGAAGTGGATGGGGATCGCATCCGGCTGGTGGTGGATGATGCGGCGGCGCAGTATCCGGTGACGGTGGACCCGATTTTCGAAGAACCTCCGATGCGGGTCGGGTCAGCTCAGGCTGGAGACAAGGTTGGCTACGCCGTGGCGGTGAGCGGCGACACCGCGGTGGTGGGTGCGCCAACGATCCAGAATGAAATCGGTACTGTGTACATCTATGTTCGTCAGGGCAGTGGATGGGTGCTGCAGGATGTGGTGGCCGGCTATTTGCATTACGGTTCGAGCGTGGCGATCTCAGGGGACACGGTGGTCATCGGCAGTCCCTACGAAGAATCCCCCACTTATCCTGGCGCTGCTTATGTTTGGGTACGAACCGGCACAACGTGGACGCAGCAGGCGAGGCTGGTGGCCTCCGATCGTGCCGTTGGAGATGAATTTGGTTGGTCCGTGGCGATTGACGGCGATACGGTGATTGTGGGTGCCAGGGCGAAGAAGGCTGCCTACGCATTTGTACGGTCAGGGGGTGTCTGGACGCAACAAGGCAAACTCACGCCGCCTCCGGCCGACACTTCGGTAGCCAACTTCGGCATGTCGGTGTCGATTGCGGGTGATACCGCGGTGTGTGGCGGTGCTCTGTATTTCGACAACGGGCTTCCATACAGAGGCGTGGCCGAGGTATGGGTCCGCACGGGAACGCTGTGGGCGCTGCAGCAGCGGATCTTTTCCCCGGACCAGTTGACGGACAACAATTCTAAAATCTCCTTTGGTACGGCGGTGGCGTTGCATGGAAACACGCTGCTGGTGGGGGCTCCGCTGAGTTCGCCGACCGGGGCCGCATATGTGTTCACCTCGAGCGGAGGGACTTGGACGCACCAGACGAAGTTGACCGCTTCGGATGGGTTGGGCGGGAGCCAGTTCGGTGCTGCTGTGGGAATCCGCGGTGATCATACAGTGATTGGCGCTCCTGGAATGAACGGAGGCATCGGGGCGGCTTACCTGTTCTCGCGAGTGGGCACCGGTTGGGTGGAGCGGCGGCTGCAACTGTCAATTCCCCTAACCAGCGTGGCGGGGTTTGGAACAAGCGTAGCCATCGGCGGCAGCTATGCGTTGGTGGGCGCTCCGACGGGGAATAGCAACAAAGGAGAAACGTACAGCTTCCGGATGCACAACGTGAGGCTGAACTCGAACCCGGCGGGCCGCACGTTCTCGATGACCGGCAGTGGTTGCCCTGCCAATGGACAACGCAGCGCACCTTACGAGGGGTTCTTCACCAGTTGCACCGTGCAGTGGGACACGCCGGTGGACTCCGGCAACGGCACGCGTCACAGCTTTCAGGCATGGGGGGACACATTCAACGGGAATGCGCGCAATTTTGTGTTTCCTTCCGATTTGGGCCAGCCTGCTTCCACGTTCACGGGGAATTTCGTCACAGAACATCAACTGACGACGCAAGCGATCCCGTCTTCGGGCGGCACAGTGAGTGGCGCCGGATGGTACACGGCGGGTTCCACCGCGGGAGTGGCAGCCATTCCCAACGCCGGATTTGTCTTCACCGGCTTCACGGGTGGATTGACGGGTGTGGTGACGCCGCGGGTCATCGTGATGAACGAACCGAAGGCGATAACGGGCAATTTCACCACCACTCCACCCGCGGTGCTGAGCGGGATTGTTACGGGAAAATCGGGACCGTCGAATGCACGGCAATGGAACATCGCGCTTACGAACAACGGTCCTGGTATTGCATACAACGCGCAGTTGTTTCTACTGATGTTTGCGCAGACGTTCGGGACAGCGTGCACGGCTCCTCCGGTGCGGCTTTCTCCCGCTGTGCTGCCGGCATCGCTAGGGACGCAATCGCCGGGCAGTGGAGCAGCGGTTCCGGTGACGCTCGATTTCAGCGGCTGTCCGGCGAATGCGCGCTTCACTGTCAGTCTCGGCTACATGTCGAATGGCGGCGCTTCGGGCGGCGTCATTTCGCTGGTGAATCAATTCCAGTAAAAGAGGAGCAAATTCATGAAGAATATTTATGCAATGCTTCTTCTGGCGGGTGCGATGCTAACCACCGCACCCGCGGCCACGCTGACCATCCCCAACGGGGGCGCGCTCATTGGTGCGCCCGGGGATCTGGTGGGGTGGGACTTCACCATCGAAAGCACGCCGGTACAAGACGGCGCGGCGACCATCACACCCTGGCTGTTGATCAGCTATGTGGAGTTCATTCCGGACCCAGGCTTGTTCCCCGTGGGTGTGTTCACGGCGTATCTCACGTTGCCGCAGAATAGCGCCGTCGTGGTTGGGCCGGACAGCGGTACAGGGGAAGTGAATCCCTGGAGCCAGACGTTTCACGCCACGCTGCAAACCGGGTTGGGCGAGTATCTGATCAACGCCTTTCAGTCTCCCGGCGATCAGGTGACAGGGCAGATCGTGGTCTACTACGACGCCTACCGCGTGAGTCCGAACAGCGCGTCGTTCGATCCCGGCACCGACACGCTGGAAGTGGGCTTGTCCATGTCCGCGCCGGTTTCGGTAACCGTGGACGGCGATGCGCCCGTGCCGGAGCCTTCCCTGCCTTTGGTGAGCGGGCTGGCGGCGCTGGCGCTGCTCTTGCGCCGGCGTTAGTTCAAGGTGAAGTGGACATCGATGGGCGCCACCACTTCCACCGGTTGTCGGTTCAGCAGCGTGGGTTCATAGATCCACTGGCGAACGGCCTCGACGGCGGAAGGGATCAGCAACGGATGGCCGGAGATCACTTGCAGATTGATAATCCGGCCTTCACGGGAAATAATGCCCATCAGTTTTACCGTGCCCGAAATCCTCGCCTGCTTGGCTAGCGGCGGATAGATCGGGATGACGCGCTTCACCAGTTTGGCAGCCTGCACGTCGCCGCCGGTGGTGATACGTGTGGGCTGCTGAGGGGCGGCCGGTTGTTCACGGACGACCGGCTTCTCTACCGCGGGCGGCGGTGCTTGCTGGGCCGCGGCCCGCGCGATATCGGAGATCAGTCCGCCTTGGACGCCGCCTTCGATACCGCCTGGCACTCCGCTGCCGATGACGGCATTGGCGAGCGGCGGGAGTTCCGATTCGACGATGTCAGCGACTTTCTCAGGGATCCGTGTGGGCGCGGTGAGGCGGAAGCCGTCGAACATGCGGCGCACCACGTTGGGCACCGCGGCGAGTTTGATGAATTCACCGGGCGGAGGCGGCGGAGGCGGGGCGGGCGCCACCAGCAACGCCGTTAGCCGGGTCATCGACGGCCCCTCGATGAAGAACAAAGGAAGGATCAGCACGGTGCCGACAAACAGCACCTGCGACCCAAGAGACAGAGCGAACGATGCGCCGCGCGCGGCCCCGCGTGGCGAGGCAAGAATCGACTGCTCGAACATATATCCTCCAAAATGTCGTTTCGATTCGAACAGCGCCGCTCTTGTTGATTTGGACACCGTGGGTCGCCATGCGGTTCCCTAGGCCGATACAATACGAATCTATGCCAGCCATCACTCGTCGAGACCTGCTGCGGTCGGCCGCCGCGTTGCCCCTGTTCTACATCACCGGATGCGGCAAGGGCGGTAAGGAGACTGACGTCGCCATTGAAAGCGTCGACTTCGGATATGAGGACTTCACCTACCGCGTGCCTATCAAGTTCGGCGGCTCCGTGGTGGACAAGGTCACGTTGCTGAACGTCAACGTGACGGTGAAGAACCGCGCCGGCAAGACGGCCAAGGGCTTTGGCTCCATGCCTCTCGGCAATGTCTGGAGCTTCCCGTCCAAGACGCTCTCCTACGACGAGACGCTCAACGCGATGAAGGAGCATGCCTCGCGCATGCAGAAGATCATTCAGGGTTACAAGGAGTACGGGCATCCGGTGGATCACGGCGTGGCATGGGAGCCGGTATTCCTGAAAGCTGCCCTGGAAGTGAATCAGCAGTTGAACCTCAAAGAGCCGATTCCCCATTTGTGCACGCTGGTCACGGCCAGCCCGTTCGACGCCGCCGTGCACGATGCCTTCGGCAAGCTGTACGGCGTGAGCTGCTACAAGACCTATGGCCCCGATTTCATGACCAAGGATCTGTCGCACTACCTCGGGCCGAAGTTCAAAGGCGAATACCTCGAGCAGTACGTACAGAAAGAGCCCAAGCCGCGCATGCCCATGTATCACCTGGTGGGCGCGGTGGATCCTATCGTGGAAGCCGATATCAAGCAGCGAGTCAATGACGGGCTGCCCGAAACGCTGCCGGAGTGGATTGCCTATAACGGGCTGACGAACATCAAGATCAAACTCAATGGCGACGATATCAAATGGGACACCGAGCGCATCTTCCGCGTGGAGAATACCACTGCCGAGTCGCAGAAAAAGCGCGGTGTTTCCTCGTGGGTGTATTCGCTCGATTTCAATGAAAAATGTCCGAACGTGGATTATCTGATCGGGTTGCTGCGGACGGTGAAGGAGAAGGCTCCGGAGGGTTACGAGCGGATTCAATACATTGAACAGCCCACGGGCCGCGACTTGGAAAAGAACAAACACAACGTCATGCACGAAGCGGCGAAACTGAAGCCGGTGGTGATCGATGAATCGCTCAGCGATGTGAACGCTCTGTAT
>CALFYN010001105.1 GCA_937952345.1 uncultured Acidobacteriota bacterium | reverse complement strand
TCCGCCCCGGTGATTGCCCGGAATCGAGTCGTCGGCGTCATTAACGTCCAGCACCGGCAACCCCATGCTCACTCCGGCAACGAGATGGAAGTCATCACCACCGTCGGCGAACAGGTCGGGTGCCTGCTCGTTTTGGCCCGCATGACAAGCGAAGCGATCGAAGAAGCCAATCATGCGGATTTGGTCCTCTCCTCGGGACCCATCATTCCAAGAAACTGAAGATGCGCCGCCGCCGCTTCCTGTGTGCCGCCGCCACCCTTCCCGCCTGGTCACAGGGAAACCCCGGCTTCCAACTCGCCTTCCGTCTCGAACCGGAACTCCGCATTCGGGACATGGTTCCGGATAGCGGCGATCATCCGCTCGTTCTCGCCGCAGGCCCCGAAGGTGGCTTGCTCCTGAGAAACGCCGACGGCGAATGGCTCCGTGAGTCCCTGCCGGAACCCGCGCTCAGCATCGCTTCCGGCCATGGCGGATTCTGGATTGCCGGAACCTCCGGCCTCTGGTGGCGACCCACCTCCGGCGGCAAATGGGAACGGCGATGGGAGGGTGAGGGACTGCATCGCGTCACCTTCGTGGGGGACAACGGCTTCGCGGTGGGCGAAGGGAAAACAATCCTCGCAACCGCCGAGGATGGGAAATGGCAAAGGGTCCGCGCCGCCGATGAACCCACCACCAATACAGCCCATACCACCTACCACTGGATCCACTTCACCACCAGCCGCGTCGGCATCATCTCCGGCGCCTCTCGTCCGCCTCGCAAAGGGCGAACCGAATCCTACCCCGCTTGGCTCGATACCGATCCCCAAAGCCGCCGCAAGGAGTGGCCCGGCGCTTCCATCACCTTGGAAACGCGTGACGGAGGGCTCACCTGGCGCCATTCCGTAACCTCCATCTTCGGAAAGATCTCCCGCGTCCGCTATGCCCGCAATGGACGCGGCCTCGCCCTCGTCGAGTTTCACGATGCATTCGATTTCCCTAGCGAAGTCTTCGCCATCGACTTGAAGAAAGGCTCCAGCGAAAGGGTCTTCCGCCGCAAAGACCGTGCCGTTACCGACACCTGGATCGAAGCCGGCAGCGCGTTCCTCGCCGCCATTGAACCGCCTGCTCCAGATGCCCCGGATCGCACCGGAAAAGCTTTCCTCTATCGCTCCGATGATCTCCAGCAGTGGCAGGAATTCGCGTTACCGTCACAAGCCAAGGGAACTCGCCTCTGGTTGGCAGGTGCGCCAAACGGTGCCATCTGGGTCGCCATCGACACCGGTCTTGTCTATCGCTCCGCGTAACCTCTTGGCGAACCGAAGGGTTAAGATAGAAAGACAATCGCAGTGAAGGAGTAGGTTCATGAAAACAACATCGCCCGTGAGGCGAGAGCTTCGGAGGTTCGTGTGTGCCGCAATACTGGGGATGATCGCTGCCGGAACGGTGTTCGCCGCGAAGGAGTCCGCTCCGCAAGCCAAGCCCCTCAAGAACCCTGATCTGCCCGGAGTCCGCCAGCAAGCCAAGCAAGTGCTCGGAGGAATCTCCATGTACTTCGAGCCCAATCGCGGCCAGGCGAACGGCGATGTATCCGTCCTCAGCCGCGGTGGAGGATTCTTGACCCTCCTCAATGGGCGCGAAACCTTTTATGTCAATGCCAACACATCCTCACCAGTTGGTATGAAGTTGATCGGGGCCAGCAAGCCGGAAGCGGTCGTCTTCGAGGAAAAACTCCGCGGCGTAAGCAACTATTTCTACGGTAAAGATCCTTCCCAGTGGTTCACCGATGTCCCTCATTACGCCAAAGTGCGCTTCAAAGGCGTTTATCCCGGAATCGATCTCGTCTACTACAGCGCCGATCAGCGCATGGAATACGATTTTGTGGTGTCCCCTGGCGCCGACCCGCGTTCTATCCGCATGGAATGGACCGGTATCGAGGGCTCCAAGATCGACGAGAACGGCGATCTGGTTCTCGCCACATCCGCCGGGACCCTCCGTCACAAGCGCCCCGTAGTCTTTCAGGAAGTGGAAGGCGTGCGAATCCCCGTCCAAGGCCGCTACGAACACAACGGCGATCATCGATACGCCTTCACCCTGGGCGCCTATCGCCACGAATTGGCGTTGGTCATCGATCCTTCCATTTTCTATTCCACATACCTCGGCGGATCACTCGCCGATGATGCCCAGGCCCTCACCGTCGACGGCAACGGCAACGCCTACATCGCCGGCAGCACCCGCTCCGCCAACTTCCCTGTGCAGGCCGGCCTGCCCGGTACGCAATTGAACGGAACCATGGACGGCTTCCTCACCAAGGTGTCCTCCACCGGTCAGGAGTTGTTCTATTCCACCTTCGTCGGCGGGACGCTCAACGACGTCATTAACGGAGTCGCGCTCGACAGCAGCAACAATGCCTATATCGTTGGCGAAACGAATTCCGATGATTTCCCCGTTACCCAGAACGTCATTTCCAAAGATCTGAAAGGCCTGGTGGACGGATTCGCGACGAAAATCAACCAGTCCGGCAACCAGATCATCTACTCCACGTATATCGGTGAATTCGACTCCGAAGAACGGGCCATGGCCGTCGGTGTGGATGCGGCCGGAAACGCGGTCATCGCCGGTTTCACAACCACGTTCTCGTTCCCTACCACCGAGGGCGCCGTGGACAGGAGTTTCAACGGCGCTTCTGATATTTTCCTGCTCCAGTTGAACGGCACCGCGACGCAACTGGTCTTCTCCACCTTCTTCGGTGGGAGTTCTCACGAGTTGCCCCGTGCGCTGGTGCTCGATTCCGCCGGCGAAATCTACCTCACCGGCTTCACTAATTCTTTCGATTTCCCAACCACCCCAGGTGCGTTTCAAACCACCGCCAAAGGAATTCAGGATGCATTCCTCGCCAAATTCAGCCAATCCGGCAAACGGTTGGTGTTTAGCACCCTGCTCGGCGGCACCGGCCAGGAGGTTGCCTTCAACCTGGCGCTCGAACCCGGCGGGCGTATCCTGGTTGCGGGTCAGACAACCAGCGGCGACTTCCCCACCACACCCGGGGCCTATCAATCGAACAATCGTGGCGTAACCAGTGCGTTTGTCTGCCGGTTCAACACCACTGGCTCCAAACTGATTGCCAGCACACTCATCGGTACCACCAACGGCGTCGACTTTGCTTCCTCAATCCGCCCGCTCGAAGCCGGCCACATCTTGATCGCCGGCTTCTCCAATTCCAACTCCTGGCCCACCACCAATGATGCCTGGCAGTTTTCCGGCGGCTTCACCGGCGATGGGTTCGTCTCTACCTTCACCCCCCTGGCCAACCAGTTGCTCTTCTCCTCCGTCGTCGGAGGAAACGGGGAGGATGTGGCAAGAGTGACGGCCACCGGCCCCAACGGCGACGTGTACATTGCCGGTACCACATCCGGCGGAGTGGTTGTCACTTCTGATTCCTACGACCAGACGTTCAACGGCGGCACCGACGCATTCCTCATGCGCGTCTTCGCCTTCAACTACACCGAATGCGTCGCCTCAGCGACCTCCACGGGGACACAGTTCCCGCTGGAAGGCGGTGCGGGCGGAATCGGTGTGTCCGGCAACTTCTGTCCCTGGTATGCCTTCTCCAGCACCCCTTGGGTCACCCTCACCTCCAACGCCCTTTCCCAGGGAAACGGCGCCTTGAATTTCACCCTGGCCGCCAATCCAGCAGCCAGTCCCCGCACCGCCATCGTTCACGTGGCCGGCAACCAGGTCCACCTCCTGCAGAAAGGCTCCTCCACCCTGCCGCCCTTTGCCGACGTCCCCAACAGCGACCCCTTCGCCGACTACGTGCGCATCCTCAAAGACAACGCCATCACCTCGGGTTGCGATGCCGCCAATTATTGCCCCAATCAGAACACCACTCGCGGGCAGATGGCCGTCTTCATCGTCCGTAGCCTCATCGGCTCCGACGACTTCCAGTTCCCGGCCACCCCCTACTTCACCGACGTGCCCGCCACGCACCCGTTCTTTAAGTGGATCCAGAAACTGCGCCAGATCAATGTGACCCAGGGCTGCAATCTAACGCAGTATTGCCCCGATGACTCCGTCACGCGCGGACAGATGGCCGCCTTCCTCATCCGCGCCAAATACGGCAACAACTTCCAATTCTCCAGCACCCAGTCCTTCACCGACGTGCCGCCATCGCACATCTTCTTCTCGCACATTCAGAAATTACGCCAAACGGGAACAACCCTCGGATGCACCGCCACGGTCTATTGTGTGAACGATCCCACCACGCGTGCGCAAATGGCCGCGTTCCTCACGAGGATGTTTCTGACCCCTTGGTAGATGAGAAGATAAGGTCCGCCCTACCGGCGCACCGCAATCGTCTCCCGGTCTAATTGCACCGTCGCCAGATCCAGCCAGCAATTCTGCACCGTGTTCTGCACGAACGTCAGTTCCTGCACCGGAAAGATACGCGAATGGCGGTACTCGGCCCAGCGGCGCCGCGCCTTCGCCACGATTTCCTCCACCGCCCCGGCCCCGACTTCCTGCGCCAGGGTGATGTGCGGATGGTACGCGAACGGTTCTTTGTAATCCACCGCGCCGCTGTTCAGCGTCTCATGCAAATCCATGAGGCGGCCCCGTCCCATGCCCAACTCGATATAAATCACGTTGGTCACTGGGAACACACCGATTTCCGTCGCGTGTAGATCGAACGCCGGCAGTCCGGCGATATTCTCCTGAATGTGCCTTACGGCTTCCCCTGGTGGCCCCTGGATGGGCCGCGGAGGGAGAAGCGTCACATGTGCGTGGGGATTGCACCCCGGCACAAGTTCACGCCGTAAGTCATCAAGGAACACGCCAAGTGGGTCCGGTATATACGCGACCAACGCGTAGCAATTGATCCCCTCGGCGCCCTGGGAGCCACAATCAGTTGAAGGTAACAATCTGAGGACTGATTATAGCACTACTCCATCGCCCAGTTTGCCCTCCAGCCACCCCAGAAACTCATCTTCCCGATCCACCGCCAACCGCGTCCGCAACCAGTAAACAGGCAACTCCCCCAACGCCAGTGCGAAGTCATCGGGCAGATTCACCACATCCTTTTCCGTCGCCAGCAGCGCCGTCGCGCCGCAAGCGCGCGCGTGATGCGCCAGCCTCTTCAACTGCGCATGCCGGTAGTAGGAATGGTCGCCGAAAGCCCACCGGAACTTCGGGTGAATCGCCATCCCCTCCAGCGTGCTCCAAAACGAAGCCGGATTCCCAAGCCCGCAAAATGCGGCCACCGCCTCCTCACGAAACGCATCGGGCGGCTTGCCTTCCCCCGTCCCATGACGCACCCACTCCACCCCCTCCATCCGCGCATAAAAAACCGGCGCAGCCGCATTGAACTCTGCCAGTCTCCTCTCCAACCCAAGCCACGGTGCCGGGAAGTCCGCATGCGCCACAACAAAGGCCGTCGCCCGCCGTAACTCCTCCAGCGGCTCCCGCAGCCTCCCCATCGGAAACACACTCCCGTTCGACAAAGGCCGCAAACCGTCAATCACCACCAGATCGACGTCGCGGTGGAGACGATAATGCTGATAGCCATCATCCAGCAAAAACACGCTCGGCCGCATTTGTTGCTCCAACAAACGTCCGGTCTTCAGCCGGTCCGCGCCAATCCCCAGCGCTGCGTCGCCCCGCCGCACATGCAACTGCGCTTCGTCCCCGCTGCGAGTCACCCGGCACGGTTCCCCCGCCTTCAGAATCGTATGCGCCTCCGGGCTCCGGCGTCGATACCCCCGCATCAAAATCGCCGGCCTATGCCCCCGCTCGCGCAACCGTTCCGCCAGCCACGCAACCACCGGAGTCTTTCCCGTCCCGCCCATCGTGATCCCACCTACACTGACCACCGGCGCCGAGAGCCTGCCCTGTCCCGCCAGCTTGCGTCTGCGGTCGAGCGCGGCTCCCTGTTCCCAGGCAAATGCCAACGGGTAAAGCAGTGCCCGCAACAGCACCGGCTGCGGAAAGACAGGTACCGCGTCCGAATAACACGCCTCAATCTCCGCCACCGCCCGCGCCGTCGCCCCTCGCTTGGCTCGTGCGATCACCGCTGCCCGCTCCCCAATGCTGGTCCGCTCTTCCGCGCTCTCAAGCAGGCGCATCACCGCCCCCGCCAATTCTCCCTCCCCCGCAATGGGCAGCACCGCATGCGCCGCCCGGAACTCCGCGCCGATATCCGGAAAATTCTCCATATGCGGGCCGATGATCACCGGCTTGGCGAAGAACGCCGGCTCCAGAATGTTGTGGCCGCCCCGCCGAGCCAAAGTTCCCCCCATGAACACAACGTCCGCCAGCGAAAACAGAGATGCCAGTTCTCCCATGCTGTCCACCAGCAGCACCCCCGGCAGAGGAATCGTGCTTTCGCCGGTCACCTGCGAGCGCCGCACATAAGCGATCCCCGCCCGTTCCAGTTTCTCCGCCGCCAGTGCGAAGCGCTCCGGACGCCGCGGCGCCAGCATCCAAAGTACTCCCGGCCGGCCGGCAGCGCCGATCGCCGCGATCACCGCATCCTCTTCATCCGGATCCCCATCCACCGCCGGAGGCATCGTGCTCGCCGCGATGACGATCTCCCGCGGCCGGCAACGCTCCACCAATTCCACAATTTCCCCTGGCGGCTGCAACTCATCCGCCCGGAAATCGTACTTCAGATTCCCAATCACCGCCAGCCGCTCCGCCAGTGCCCCCAACGCCTCATAGCGCTGCCGCGCGATTTCGTTCTGCAACAGCAGCCGGTCCGGCCACTGCAAGGTATATGCGAAAATCCCCCGGAACCGCAGATACTTCGGATACGCCCGGTCCGAGATGCGCCCATTCACCACCAGCAGCCCGCAGCCGAACCGTTTGGCCTCCCGATACAAATTCGGCCAGATTTCGGTCTCCATGACAATAACCACACGAGGCCGCAGCCGCCGCAGCACCCTGCGCACCACCCAGCACAGATCCAGCGGAGCATAGAAGATGAAGTCCGCCAGTCCGCCCAGTTTATCTTGCGCGATCTGTCGTCCCGCCACCGTTGTGACGGACACATACAAAGGTTGATCGGGAAACTGCCCGCGCAACTTCCGCAGCACCTCAATCGCCGAAACCACTTCCCCCACCGAGACCGCATGCAACCAGATGCCGCCGGGAACCGTCGCATCCCAGGTGGAGGGCTTGGCTCCAAACCTCTCCCGGATGCCCGTAAAGTAACGCCGGTCCCGCAACCCGCGGCGCAACAGGTACAGTAGGATCAGAGGAAGAGTGAGTGCCCCAAGGAGGCGATAGATAAAGTAAATGAACACGCGCGGATGGTTCGTATTGCTCCTAATGAGTATAACGGCTCAGGCCGTCGACAAGGGCGGATTGAAGATCGCCGACGCCTCCACCTACCCCTCCAAACAGACCAATAGCGGGCTCACCATTGCTGTGATTCCCTACACCACCCACGAGCAGATGAAACCTGCCTTCGGCAAAGTAAACCTCCTCGAGTTCGGAGTCCTGCCCGTCATGCTCGTCATGAAAAACGAATCCGGCAAGACCCTCAATCTCACCGCCATGGAAGTGTCCTACATGACCCCCACCCGGCGCGAAGTGGCCTCCACTCCCTCCGATGAGGTCCGCTTCCTCGATTCCCCCCAGCGGCCCAACCTCGGCCCCGGACGCATTCCCAACCCCCTGCCCCAACGCAAAAAGAAAAGCAAACTGGCCATCGACGAAATCGACGGCTACGCCTTTCACGCCAAGATGATCCCCGCCGGCGAATCAGCCCACGGCTTCGTGTACTTCCAAATCGGCCACCGCCCCGGATCGCAGATCTACGTCCGAGGCATTGTCGAGGCCCCCACCGGCAAAGAATTGTTGTTCTTCGAAATCCCCATGGACTGAGCGCTCGCCGCCCTCCCATGTGTCAAATCGCGAGCATTGCGTGAAAACCCGCATTTCGCCGCGCCCGAACCGCCCCACTGCCGCCATCAACCAACCCTTTCCATTTGGCAGTTTGCGTGCTCACACACCTGGCATGAGCGACAGCACTTTCCTCAACAGCCTCATCGGTAAGCCCGTTCGTATCGTCTGCCGCGACCACGTCACTGCCGCCGATTCCCCGCTCGTGCTCCGCGAAGTTTCCCAACTCGGCTTGGTGGCCGACGACGCCAACAACTCGCACTTCTTCGCCTGGGCGGAAGTCGTGGAGGTTGTGGCAACCCCTGAAGCCGTCGCCTCCGATGACTCCATTCTGGCCTGCTTCACCGAGTGCGGCATCTAAGCTTAAATCGTCATCGCCAGGAATCCGCCGTCCACCCGTAGAATCGACCCTGTCACAAACCCCGAAGCCTTCGGTGACGCCAGATACACTGCCGCCCCCACCAGCTCCTCCGCTTCCCCAAACCGGTGCATCGGCGTGTGGCGCATGATGCTTGCCACGCGTTCTTCCGTGAGAATCCGCCGGTTCTGTTCGGCCGGAAAGAACCCCGGCAGAATCGCGTTCACCCGCACGCCATAGGCGGCGAAATCCTGCGCCAGAAACATCGTGATCTGGTTGACCCCCGCCTTCGCCACCGCATAGGTCATCACCTTGGACAGCGGCGGGCCGGAGGACGCCGACGATATGTTGATAATCGAACCCCGGCGCTGTTCCACCATCAATTTGCCAAACACCTGGCAGGCGAAGAAAACGCTTTTCAGATCGACATCCAGAATCTTCTGCCACTCCGCCTCGGTGATATCGAAAAACGGTGTCGCCGAGTTGATCCCCGCCGCATTGATCAGAATATCCACCTGTCCGAACTCGGCCAGCACCTGGTCGCGAGCCGCCTCCAACTGTGCCTTGCTCGTCGCATCGCAGCGGATCGCCGCCGACTGCCGTCCCATCTCCGCGATCGCATTCGCCCGTATCTGCGCGTTCTCGATGCTGTTATCGAGAACAGCGATGTTCGCCCCAGCTTTCGCCAAGCCCATCGACATCGTCCCCGCCAGAACGCCACCTCCACCCACCACAACCGCCGTCAGCCCATCCAGGGAGAACAAAGAATCACCGTTAGTGCCGGACATACGGCAAACAAAGAGCAATCCAAGCGCCAAAAGCTGTCAGTGGGCGCCAGCAAGAAGCTCGTGGTCTGACCCAGGTGCAACTTGCCGAAGCCGCCCAGGCAACGCAGCGCTCCATTTCCTATAATGAGAGCGTCGGTGTCTCGACGAACACGCCGGACGCCAGGATTCCAATGGCGGTTGTGCTCGACAGCCTGTTCAAGCGATCCAAGGTCAGCCGCGTGATGGCCGAACTGTAAACGGCGCTAGGAAGGACACTATGAACACCGAACTGACCCAACAGCAAAAGCGGTACGCCCACGGCATGATCGAGCGTCTGGCTCCGGAAAAGCTCTCCGCCGTCGTTGGGCTATTGGAAGTCATGCTCGATCCTTTCGCGGAGGTCGACGACGAGCCTGTCAGCGAGGAAGAACTCCGCGACATCCAAGCCTCCCGCGAATGGTTCAATCACAATCCGGGCACTCCCTTTGAGCAGGTCGTCACCGAACTCGGCCTTACCATGGAGGAAGTGACCAACTACAAGGACCCTTCTTGAAGAAGCTCGTCCTCACCGATCAGGCCAAGGCCGATCTGGTGGGACTGGACCGCGCCGCTCGCTTGCGCATCGCCGCCGCCATCCAACGCTTGATCCAGAGCAACGCAGGCAATATCAAGAAGCTCCAAGGCATCGATCCGCCCGAGTACCGCCTCCGCGTCGGCGAATGGCGTGTGCGCTTCTCCTACCC
>CALFYN010001104.1 GCA_937952345.1 uncultured Acidobacteriota bacterium | reverse complement strand
GCTCCAATTGCGTCCGTACTTTCAGCCCCAACGTCGGAATCGAAATCTCCTTGGCCTCCACCTGTCGAAGCGGAGGCCCTTCGTACCTTCTGGCCTGCCCATCGCAGAGTCCGCTCATCCACAGCATCAGGACAACTACAATCAGCGAATGCATGCCCTTACCTTCTCGTGAAGCCCCACGCGGGAGACCGCCGTCAGCAAAAAGCGCTCCGCTGTAAAGCCGTCCTCCAGATCCTGCACCTCAAATGGATTCAGCGCTCCATGAAACAGCTTGTATAAGCACCCGCAATGCCGCGTCTGAATCCCATTCACCATCCCAGCAATGTTCGCCTCGCAGGCTGGAAGGAAGAGTTCACCACTTCCTTCCTGCGCCGACTTTGATCCTGTTACGTACCGGTATAGGTTCTCGATGTACCGCTGTGTTTTTTCGCTACCGCACCCATGACGCTCATACAGCAGCTTGTAGTCGTAATTGTGGTAACTCTGGTGCCGGATAAACTCCAGCCACCCGCCCCGGCTTTTGTCGGGCTGTCGCATTGATTCCGCCAGGAACGGAAACAGGTCCGCGTCCTGAGTGTTTGCATAGTGCACATACATCTTCGCGAAACGCGGTTCCACGAATACGCCCGCATCCGACCTCTCCGTTTTCCGGTGGACCTCCATTCCCTTGTACTTCGTAATGGTCGTCGTAATCCGTTCGATCCCGACTTTGTCTGCCGGCAGATGCCCCGGACACGTATCGGAAAACATCTCTACATGCCCCAGCACGGACAGCTTCATCTGCCTCCGCGGCACGCTGATTTCGTGAAATCGCCCCAGGTAAATGCTCTGATAGAACGACCCGTAGTTCATGCCCTCTGTGTTCAAATGCTTCCGCGGATCATCCGCTGCCGCCCCCAACTCCGTTCCCAGCAGCCCCACCGCCAACGCGCACCCGAACCATATCCCCTTGCTCAACATCACTGCTTAGCCTCCCTCTGCTCGCGCAGGCTCCGGTGCCCAAGAACGCTGCGGTACTCCAATCCGTCCCCCTTCGTATGAATGGTCATCACATTCAGTTGCACCACCCGATCCACCGTTGCACTCTGGTCCAGGTAGTTCGACACATTCCATTGGCTGGCTGAGGGACAGTACTTCCGCACCAGCGGAGCAACCACCAGTTCAAACCTCGCCTTATACTCCTCGTTGGTCCATACCACGTACTCCGGGTCTTTGTTCTTCAGGTAGAGCAGAACATTCGAGCGCTGCGCACATTCCGTGAAATAGATCTCCGCGTCCCCACCGGCACAAACCGTTCCCCGCGCAACCCCTGCCCGTTCCTGGGTGCAGGAAACATCCCCGGACACCTTGGCAAATCGCGCCCTCAGCCCCTCCACTTCAGCCGCTGTCTTGGGCGGCTGACGCAACAACAGCGGCAACGCCTCATGAATCTCCATCGTGGAGAACGTCGACGACCCGTCGCGATAGGCCCACCCTCCGTATGCCTGAAGATCGGCCCGTGGGCGATACGCTCCCTTGTGAATCGCCGCTGTGGCCTCGGCCAGCTTCGCCTCGCCATACTTGGATACCAACGCCCGATATCCTTTCACCCCGCGGAGCAGCCGTTCCAGAAGTGTGGCTCTTACCGGAACGCTCAATGCCACCACTGCAAAATCCTTCGGCGATCTGTCGTGCGCAAACCCCTGCAGCAACTGAAGAACCGCTTCATCAGCAAGTTCCTGTCCGCCTCCCGGCCGGAATCCCCCGAGTAAGCCCTGCCCTTCCCCAGTCGAATACTCGTAGTGCGCCGCCGCCAGCAGAATCGTCTCATCCAGCGAGTTGGCAAGTTCCGCCCAGCGCTCCCTGGCCATCTCCGTATCCGCTCCACCCGGCGTGTCTTGGGCCAATAGCTTTCTCCGAGTTGCCTCCCGGTCCAGCGTTGCCAGCGCCCTCCTGTAAACCTCCCCACCCGAGCCCGCCGCCTCACCCAGTTCCTTCGCCACGCAATCGACCCAGCCAGGCTTCATCCGCAACCGCACCGTCGGCGGCCCCCCGCATCCATTCGGCTGGTCCAGCGTCGTGTAGGCCTTCTCCATCGCCCTTTCCACTGCCGCTTTCCCGTGCAGAGCGATCCTCGCCTCCACCTGTTTCTCCGCCTCACTCCATGTCCCGTTGGTACGGCGTTTGATCAAATGCAACGCCAGCATCCGCGGAGAGTAACGTGCCAGCCGCCATTCCACCAACTGCTCGTAGTGTTCCTTCCCCGCTCCCCTATCGCGAATCCGTTCCAAACTGTCCTCCGACTTCAACTCCGCCACAACCTTCCCAAACACCGCCGCGGGAAAGTACCGCTGCAACTCCCCCACACGCTCCCTCGCCCTCTCGAAAGTCCTCTCAAACTTCCTCGCCACATACCAAGCCGTCAGGTATTCTGCATCGTTGCCTACCCGCAATGGAGAGCGCGGATTGGAAAACAGGAATTCTCCCAGATCCCGCACGATGCGGTAACTCCGGTAGGCATTCTCTGTCTCTTCCAAGGCTTGCGCCAGGGTCTTTTGCGGATCGCCGCTAAGCGTCGCGCGTACCCAGTCCTTGAACTCGCGCTCCGCAAACCGCGTCACCCCTCCATCCGGTTTCTCCCCTGCCACCATCCACGCCAGTGCATCGCCAAATCCCACTCGCGAACCCCGCAGATCAGGTTTCACTTGTTCGGCGGCACGGTTCAGACTCTCTAAAGCGAGAAAATAGATGTCTTTCTCAAGCAACGCGGCTGCAAACCGGGCCTCTGCCTCTTGGCGACCCGGCCCATCTGGATAGTTCCGCCAAAAATCTTGCCGTGCTCTTTCGATCTCCGCTGACCAGCGCGCCCGGTGGATCCTCCCCGCCACCATCGCCGTCGCTGCATCCCCTAGGCTTTTCCCCACTGCGTGTCCAATAATGCCCTCTGCACTCCACGGGACGAACACCACCTGTTGCCCGTGCAGCAACGGTACCCAGAGAGCCAATCCAGTCAGAACGAATCCTGCTCTTCGGGCAATCGCCCCGAGTGCTCTCCTATCGATATCGCTGTTCTTGGCCCAGGTCAAACACGTCTCCTCTCCCTTAATGCGATCCACCGACAACTTTGTGTGAAAAAATTCTTCTCAGGCC
The DNA here is from genome assembly GCA_937952345.1 of uncultured Acidobacteriota bacterium. Taxonomy (GTDB): domain Bacteria; phylum Acidobacteriota; class Terriglobia; order Bryobacterales; family Bryobacteraceae; genus CADEFT01. The sequence continues at coordinate 316 of CALFYN010001104.1, read as the reverse complement.
GCAAATTCCAGCCCATAATGGAGGCTCATTCAAAACAATGCGCTTCCTGCTCCTAGCTTTGGCCATGAGTGAGCCTGCAGCCATCGCCGCCAACCGGGTAATCACTCACCCCAAGGCGCCTTTCTCCATCTCCGCCATCGCCGAGGCGCCAGATGGCTTCCTCTATCTCGGTAGTCCCCAAGGTCTTCACCGTTTCGATGGATTCCGGTATATCCCCGTCCAAACCTATCCCTTCCCGGTAGCAAACTTCATTGACATAACATCCGATGGCAGGCTCTGGGCCGGCTCTTCCTCTGCCGGTCTGGGTTACTTCATG
>CALFYN010001103.1 GCA_937952345.1 uncultured Acidobacteriota bacterium | reverse complement strand
ACGTTCAACACCTTCAACCTGGTGAACTTCAACAACCCGTTCGCCACGCAGAACACACCGGCCCGTTTCGGGCGGATCGAAAGCGCCGGCGATCCGCGCATTGTGCAGTTGGGGTTAAAACTGGCATTCTAGTCTGAACCCATGAAACCCGCGAATCGAAGAAAGTTCCTGGCCTTGGGCCCCGCAATCGGCGGGGCCCTGGTGGGATGCAGCGGCGAGAAGAAACAAGCCGCCACCGATGATGATGGCCCGAACCGATTGGGCAAGCCCATCAGCGAATACGGCGAACGGTCGGAGTTCGAAAAGGTACGGCGCCTGAAGCCGGATACAAAAACTCCGGAACAGGCATCGAGCAAGACGCCGCTGGCCGATATTCACGGCATGATCACGCCCGCCTCTCTGCACTTCGAGCGGCATCATGCCGGCGTACCTTCCATCGATCCGGCCAAGCATCATCTGATGATTCACGGCCTGGTGGAACGCCCGCTGCTGTTCACTGTGGCGGAGTTGAAGCGGCTGCCTTCGGTTTCGAAGATTTACTTCATCGAATGCTCCGGCAATTCCGGTTCGGAGTGGGGATCGAAGCCATCGCCCGATGCCCAAACGAGCCACGGCCTGGTGAGTTGCAGCGAATGGACCGGCGTGCCGCTCTCCCTCCTGCTCGAAGAAGCCGGAGTGAAGCAAGAGGCGAAGTGGCTGATTGCCGAAGGCGCCGATGCCTGCAAGATGAATCGCTCCATCCCCATCGCCAAGGCCAAGGAAGATGTCATCGTTGCTTACGCGCAGAATGGCGAAGCCATCCGTCCGGAACAGGGCTATCCGCTCCGGCTCGTCATCCCCGGCTGGGAAGGCAATATCAATGTGAAGTGGCTGCGGCGGCTGGAACTCGCCGATCAGCCGGCCATGAGCCGCCAGGAAACCTCGAAATACACTGACCTGGAGGCCAACGGGAAAGCCCGCCAGTTCACGTTCGTGATGGATGCGAAATCGCTCATCACGTTCCCCTCGGGCGGAAGGAAGCTCGACGGCGCGGGCTTCTATGAAGTGCGCGGCATTGCCTGGTCCGGGCGGGGGAAGATCACGAAAGTAGAAATCTCCGCCGATGCCGGCAAGACATGGCAGGCCGCCACACTCCAGGATCCGGTGCTGCCGAAGGCAATCACGCGGTTTCGTTTTCCCTGGCGCTGGGATGGCGCCGAGTGCACTCTGCTCTCACGCTGCACCGACGAATCCGGCTACGTCCAACCGACTCGCGCGGAACTGATTGCCGTGCGCGGGATGAATTCGAATTACCACTACAACGCCGTGCATGGGTGGAAGATTGAAGCGACAGGCAATGTCGCGCAGGTGGTGCAACCCGCATGAAGATCAAACATTTTGCACTCATTTTGTTCGCGGCATCGCTGTGGGCGCAATCGCCGAAATATGGTGTGGGACGCGCTCCCACGGCCGATGAAATCAAAGCCTGGGACATCACCGTCTTCCCCGACGGCCGTGGTTTGCCGGAGGGTTCCGGCACGGCGGCTGAAGTAAAAGATGTCTACGAGCGGCGCTGCCAGCGCTGCCACGGCTCGGATGGCAAGGGCGGCGACGAACCACCGATTGTCGGCGGGCAGGGGACCATCGCAACGCCAAAGCCTCTCAAAACCGTGGGTAGTTATTGGCCCTACGCCACCACGCTGTTTGATTACATCCGCAGGGCGATGCCGTTCAAGGATCCGGGCATGCTGACGGCAAATCAAACCTACGCCGTAGCGGCTTACATCCTCCAGCAAAATGGGCTCATCGGCGTCAACGACGCCATGAATGCCAAGACATTGCCGCAAGTCAAGATGCCCAACCGCGACGGCTTCATCCCCGATCCGCGCCCCGATACCGGCCGCCGTAAGTAAAAACCACCGTTGCACATCGCGCGGCGCAAACGATAGTCTGTAAGCTACGTGCGCCTACAGTTCGCAGATTTCCTACTCGATCTTTCGGAGAGACGGCTGTTCCGCGCGGGCCGCGAAGTCATGCTCGCGCCCAAGGCGTTCGATGTTCTCTCCTTCCTCGTCACGCGCTCGAATCAACTGGTACTGCGCGACCAGTTAATGAAAGAACTCTGGCCGGACACCTTCGTCGACGACCACGCTCTCTCCTTCCAGATCGCCGAAGTACGCAAAGCTCTCGGTGACGACCCCAAGTCGCCGGTGTACATCGAAACGCGGCCTCGGCGCGGCTACCGGTTCATGCCACCCGTGCAGGAATCCGGCGCCTCACCCTCTCTCCGTCCCACCCCAGCACCGGATTCGCAGCCTATCACGGGAATTCCCCCCAAGCCCCTGCTGGACGGGATACCGGAAACCCACTATGCGCGGTCGGGCGATGTCAATATCGCCTACCAGGTAGTTGGCGATGGCCCTATCGACCTGGTGTTCGTGATGGGCTGGGTTTCGCATCTCGAATACTTCTGGCGAGAGCCGCGCTTTGCGCGCTTCCTGCGAAGGCTGGCCTCGTTTTCCCGCCTCATCCTGTTCGACAAGCGCGGCACGGGTCTTTCCGATCGCGTGCCCGTAAACCAGTTGCCCACGCTCGAGCAGCGCATGGACGATGTGCGCGCCGTAATGGATGCCGTCAACTCAAAACGCGCGGCCATCGTCGGTGTCTCCGAGGGCGGCCCACTCTCCGTACTCTTCTCGGCCACCCATCCGGAAAAGGTGTCCGGCCTCGTGATGATCGGTTCCTACCCCCGCCGACTCAGCGACGCAGACTACCCCTGGGGCCCGACCCCGGCGGAACACGACTCCTATTGCAGGCAGATCAGCGCACAATGGGGCGGACCGGTGGGTATCGAGGCCAGAGCCCCTTCACTCGCCAATGATCCCGAGTTCCGCGGATGGTGGGCCACCTACTTACGCATGGGGGCGAGTCCCGGCGCCGCCGAAGCATTGACCCGAATGAACGCCGAAATCGATATCCGGCCTATCCTCCCCACGATCCGCGTCCCGACGCTGGTCATTCACCGCGTCGAGGATACAACACTGCTGGTGGAAGGGGCGCGTTTCATGGCCGGCCAGATTCGCGATGCGCGCATGCTGGAACTTCCCGGCGCGGACCACCTCCCGTTCGTGGGAGATCAGGACGCTATCCTCGATGCCACCGAGCAATTTCTCACCGGCATCAGCCACACTCCTCAACCGGAGCGGGCGCTCGCCACAACTCTCTTCCTCGATATCCCACCGGCCTTACGTCCCGGGAATGGACGCATCACACCCGAAGCAACCAGCTACTGGAACCGGATTCGCCGCGAAATGGAATGGTTCCGCGGCCGTGAGGCGGACATGGATTCCGGCGCTCCACTGGCCACCTTCGATGGCCCGGCGAGAGCGGTTCGCTGTGCCGTGGCGATGGTTTCCGACGGTGTGCGGCTGGGCATGCCCATGCGCGCCGCACTGCATACGGGTGAATGCGAGTTTCTCCCCGGCGTCCCTCCGGCAGGCTACACGGTGGATCTCACCGGCCGTATGCTCACCTCCGCGGCATCGGGCCAGGTGCTGGTTTCCCGCGTCGTCAAGGATTTGGTTGCCGGCTCCGGCATTCAGTTCACCCGCCATTCCGCGCTCACACTGGACGGTGAAGACTGGCCATTGTTCGAGGTCGTGTCCTGCTGATTCTTACCCCGGCATGCCCGCTCGCAGTTTTTCTTGGCGGCCATGATGCTTTTGCCGGTTCGATTACGCTTATCCTGGTGTAGACAGAAACGAGGAGCAACGAAAACGAATAAGAGAGCAGCACGGACCTGAACTTACCGCCCCCCTGGCATCGGCAAAAAAACAACAGCAAGAAATCAGAGAATAAACAAACCCGATGCGCACTTCATGTCGAGATTGGATCCTGCCCGGTTGAACTTTACTTGACGCTGTGATACCTATGTACAGCGGGCCGAACCGCAATGGCGGTTGAGCGAGTTCCATCGGTTCCAGGAGGGGAATTGCAGCGGTCCGGTAACGGCCTGGTAACGAACCAGAAAATTAAAGAGGGAATGCAATGGCAAGAGAAAGCGCACAGCATAAACTGGACCGGGTACGCCCGCCCAGAGTTCACATCACCTACGACGTGGAAATCGGCGACGCCATCGAATTGAAGGAACTGCCGTTCGTTCTCGGCGTTCTGGGTGACTTTACGGGGATGCCGGAGCAACCGCTGCCCCGTTTGCGCGACCGCAAATTTGTCGAAATCAACCCCGACAACTTCGACAAAGTTTTGGAAGCAATGAACCCGCACCTGGCGTTCTCCGTAGAGAACAAGCTCAGCGAAGATCCCGATGCCGGCCAACTGAAAGTCAACCTCAACTTCAAGTCGATGGACGACTTTGAACCCGAGAATGTCGCCCGGCAGGTGAAGCCCCTGAAGGAACTGCTGGACCTTCGCACCAAACTCGCCGATCTCCGCGGCGCCATGATGGGCAACGACAAACTCGACGAACTGCTGCTTGGCCTCGCCGGCGACGCCGACAAACTGGCCAAGGTGAAATCCGAATTGGGTAACGAGGGAGGTTCCAATGAGTGACGCACAACGCGCTGGCGCCCAGGCTCAGGAGCAAGTCCTCGAGGGGAGCCTGCTCGACAAGATTGTAGACGAAGGGCGCCTCGGCAAGGATCCGGCGCAAAAAGAACGTGGCCGCGAACTGGTGAAAATGTTCGCTGAGCAGGTTCTCGAAGGCTCCATGGCCGTGTCCAAGGACACCGAAGCCATGATCAACGCCCGCATCGCGCAGATTGACCATCTGCTCTCGATGCAGTTGAACGAAGTACTGCACTACCCCGTGTTCCAGAAACTGGAATCCACCTGGCGCGGTGTCAAGTACCTCATCG
>CALFYN010001102.1 GCA_937952345.1 uncultured Acidobacteriota bacterium | reverse complement strand
GTACAGGCGGATTGATCCAAACCTCCTGCGGTGGCGCCATCGGACTCGGCGGTTCGCAAACGAATCGCTCCGGATTGGCCAGCACCCGTTCGGTTTCGCCGCAGTGCACCATCTTTGGGGTTAGCATTCCGAGCCCGGAGTGCCGGTGCTCTTCGTTGTACCAGTGGAAGAAGACCTGGCAATGCGTGCGGCTATCCAACAGGCAGCCAAAGCGGAGTCTCGCTCTGCCAACTTGCCAAGTCTGTGGAAATGAGGTGAATGTCGCCGCGCCGGGCTGTGAAAAAAACCGCATCACCCCCTTGACTCGATCACCTCAGGTATCTCGTACCGGCTCTTGGGCTAAATCCACATCACTACTTCCCTGCCGCCCAGTTCACCGTCACCGTCAACGGCCAATTCGGTTGCGCGCTCTCCGCCGGCAGAAGAATCCGCTGCGCATCGGGACTCATTGTGAAATGCGTCGTCGACGCCAGCCCCTGAATCCGTGTCAGGAACAAATTCGTCCCTTCCCCTACATCAAAGCTCTCTCCACTCCCCTTCACAGGCACGGAAACGATGTGTCCATCAGCCGCCACGTACACAATCTCCCTACCGTCATTCCTCCACCGGGGAGAAACTCCGCCGCTCTTCGAAACCCGCCAGCGCCGCGGCGCACCCTTCACCGTATGCACATACACCTCGTAATTCCCGGTGTCGTCCGCCACGTAGGCCAGCAACTTCCCATCCGGGGAAAACTGAGGTTGTCCTTCCCTGAAGCTGGTTGTCAGAAACGGCCGTGGAGTCCGGTCCGCGCCGTTCAAATCCACCATATAGATATCCGTATGCGTAGGAGGCCCGCCATCAAAGGCCAGCAGGTTCCCATCCGCCGAAATATGCGTGTGGTGCTTCCGCAAGTCCGAATCGAGGAGTACTTCATCCGGTCCGGTGCCATCCGCCGAACGGACATACAATTCTCCATCGTTCGCGCGTCCCTTACGATTGGCCGCGAAAACCACCCGCTTTGAGTCCGGGGTCCACGAAGGCACCCACTCCCGCGTTCCCACCGTCGCTTGGGTCAACCGCTGCCGAAGTTGGCGCTTCAAATCCAAAACCCACACATCGCGGTCCCCATTGGTCGTCACATCGGACGCCAGGAAGCGTCCGTCCGGCGAGACCTCGTTGTGCGCGCCGGCATCCACTTCGCCCGACATCTTTCCACTGCGATCAAACCAGCCCATCCGCACTGATTCGCTCGCCACGCCTTCCCGCGTGATCAGGACTCCGGTTTGCGACACCGAAAAGCTCGCTACCTGCGACGCCACCATCCGCGGCGATCCCGACAGCTCTCCCGATGTTTCGTCAAACGCCTGTGCAAACACCGATTGCCCCGAAAGGGTCAACAGCATTCCCGGAATCACCGCCACGCTGCTTACTCCGTCCCCCAACTTCAAGCTCTTGCCGCCTTCCAGCGATCCCCAGTACAGAGTCCCTAAACCATTTCGCCGAACGATGTGCTTCCCGTCTGCCAATAGAAGCACTTCTCTGTCGGCTGCCACCTCCCCCGGTAACCGCTGTGGCGTACCTCCCCCGGAATCCACCAGATAATGGCTATTGACGCCGTTGCTGAATAGGATCTGTCCGGTCGGCGCCCATGAACCCGTCACCACCTGTCCGGTATCGCTGATCACCTGTTTCACTCCCCGATCCACATCCAAGCGCCACAGCTTTCCGTCTGGAGTATGAAACGCAATCGACTGGCTGTCCGGCGCCCAGAAGAACGCCGTTACCATGCCGGTTCCATCCAGTCGCTTCACCTCCAGCGAGTCCAGATTCCTCAGGTACAGGAATGTCACCCTTCCACCCTGCCGCGCCACATACGCCAGCCGCTTTCCATCCGGTGAAATGGCGTAACTGCCCATCACCAGCAAACTTTCCTGCGGTGTCGTAATCGTGTACCGCAGTTGCTGCCCCGCCGGCGCCGCGGGGTGCATCCAATATCCCGCCGCGCCCGCCCCTACCAGCGCCACAAAGCCTACCGCCGCCACCATCCCCCAATTCATCCGCCGCTCAGGAGCGCGCACCGCAACCTCCGGCACCTCCACCCACGCATCCCCCAAATCCCGCAACCGCTTCTTCCGGTCCCTCTCCAAACACCGTTTCAACAACCACCGTACATTCGCCGGCGTATCCACCGGCAACAAACCCCAATCAATCTCCTTCTTCAACACCTCCGCCAGCGTGTCCGATATCGACTCTCCATCGAACAACCGCACCCCCGTCAGCATCTCAAATAACACCACCCCAAACGCCCACACATCCGCCCGCTTGTCCACCGCCTGTCCCCGCGCCTGCTCCGGAGCCATATACGCCGCCGTCCCCATGATCACGCCCGCCTGCGTCGCCCGCACCGTCAACGTCGGCGACAACGCCGGATCCCCGCTCACCTCCCGCCGCTCCGGTTCCGCCATCTTCGCCAACCCGAAGTCGAGAATCTTCACATTCCCATCGGGAGTCACCTTGATATTCGCCGGCTTCAAATCCCGATGCACCACTCCGCGCTCATGCGCGTAATCCAAAGCCTCGGTGATTTGCCCCGCGTACCGCAACGCCTGCTCCACCGGCAACGGTCCGGCCAGCGTCTCCCCTTCCACCAACTCCATCACTAGCGCCGCGTGCTCCACGCCGTAAATCGCCGCGATATGCGGATGATTCAGCGCCGCCAGCACCTTCGCCTCCCGCTGAAACCGCGTCAGCCGCTCGGCATCGTTCGCCACTTGCGGAGGCAGAACCTTGATCGCCACCTCGCGTCCCAGCTTCGTATCTGTCGCCCGATACACCTCCCCCATCCCGCCTTCGCCCAGTTTCCCGGTGATGCGGTAATGTGCAATCGTCGAACCTGTCATAGGTCCAGTCAGTATACCGCTACAGCGGCAGCGTGTCGCGCTGCGTGAAGTTGTGGCAGCTTCGATCCCAACGAAACGCGCGGCTCTTCGAAATGCGATGGTACGCTTAGAAACTACAGCATTCCGAGGAGGAACGATGGCGCACCAGTTGACCCGTCGCCGCTGGCTGCAGAACAATCTGCCGCTGCTCTCGCTGCAGGCGGGCAGCTCCTTTACCTACGACCTGCTGATTCGTGGCGGGCATGTCATCGATCCTTCGCAGAATCTCTCCACCGTCACGGATGTCGCGATCGCGGCCGGCAAAGTAGCGCGCATTGCCCCGAATCTCAGCCCCACGCTAGCCCGCCAAACCCTCGATGCGCGCGGCAAGATTGTCACTCCCGGCCTCATCGACGTCCATGTGCACGTCTACGATGGTGTTGCCCCCTTGGGCATCCCCGCCGATCCAAACTGCATCGCCAAAGGCGCAACCACGGTGGTTGACGCAGGTTCCGCGGGAGCACACACCTTTCCCGGTCTTCGCCAGTACGTCATTCGCATGGCCGAGACGCGCGTGTTCGCCCTCCTCAACATCTCCGTAATCGGACAATCGACGCTTTCGACAGACAACCCTTTTGGAGAATTGCTCGATCTCCGCTACGCCAACCCAAAGCTCGCCATCCGCACCATCGAGCAGAACCGCGACGTAATCCTCGGCGTCAAAATCCGGCTTACCAAGAACATCGCCGGCGAACACGATCTGCGTGCGCTTGCCCTTGCCCAGGAAGCCGCACAGGCCGTGAATCTGCCGCTCATGGTGCACATAGGAGGCTCGCATTCTCCGGTTTCGGCCATTGTGAGCAGGCTCCGCAAAGGCGACGTCATCACTCACAGCTTCCGCGGTGGCGACGGCGGCATCCTCGACAACCGCGACCGTGTGCTCCCGGAAGTGCGCAAAGCGATGGAAACCGGTGTGCTGCTGGATGTCGGCCATGGCGCTGGCAGCTTCTCCTTCCGTACCGCGGAGGCCACCTTCCGCCAGGAGATCTACCCGGGCACCATTTCAAGCGATGTGCATCAGTTCAACGTGGACGGCCCTGTGTTCGATCTCGCCACGACGCTCTCCAAGTTCCTGCTGCTGGGCATGAGTCTC
>CALFYN010001101.1 GCA_937952345.1 uncultured Acidobacteriota bacterium | reverse complement strand
ATATCGTGACGTTCGTGACGGGGACGCCGAAGAATGCGCGGGCACTGGCAGCGGCATCGGCGGGCGCCGTGGTGCGGTTCAACTACGACTGGACGAACGCGATTGCCGTCACCGTACCGAATGAGAACGCCGTGAACGCGCTGCGGCGGAATCCCCTGGTGCAGCGTGTGCAACCCGATTATGTCGTCAAAGGAAGGCCGAAGCCGCCGGGCAATGGAGGTGGCGGAGGAGGCGGTAGCACGCCATTTGTGTTGCACACACAACAGCAGGTTTCCTATGAAGTCCAGCGCGTGGGGATACCCAGCGCGGGCAACGACGGGACGGGCATTGGGGTGGCTGTGCTTGACACAGGAATTGACTTCAATCATCCGGATTTGAAGCCGGCCGGAAATACGAACGCAACGGCGTTTAATGCGGTCAATCCAGGTGGATCGTGCCAGGATGATGGCGGGCATGGGACACATGTGGCAGGGTTGCTTGCCGCACAGAACAATTCGATTGGGATTCTGGGAGTCGCATCCGGCGCGACGCTGTACTGCGTGAAAGTGCTCGCCGGCAATTTCACGGGAACTGACGCGCAGGTGATGGCGGGGCTCGATTGGGTATTGCAGAACCACGACAAGGTGACGCCGCGGATTCGCATCGTGAACATGAGCCTGGGGCGCACACTGGACTCAGGAGAAACTCTGGAGAACTCAGTGTATCGTCCCCTCATTGACGCCTTGTATGCGCGCGGGGTGGTGGTGGTGGCGGCAGCAGGGAATAACCCGAACTACGAGATTTCGCAGATGGTGCCGGCCGGGTTTCCCTCTGTGATATCGGTGGCGTCGACAACGGCTGCGAACGGCATTCGAACTTGTCTGCTGTTCGGGATGGACACACTCAAATCCGTGCCGGCGGATACGGCTTCGGGGTTTACCACCGATGGGGCCGGAGTCACGGTATCCGCCCCTGGGGAAGAGCGCACGGATATCGTGTCGCTGGGCTCAGCCGGATGTGTGGGATTGGAATATGGCACGTTGTCGACGACGTTAGGCACGACAGGAGCAACGCGGAAACTTGTGCCGGGGCTGAGCGAGGCTCGCGGAACCAGCTTCGCGGCTCCACTGGTTGCGGGCGTCATCGCACGGGTGATGCAGAAGGGTCTCGTGTCGGCCACGTTCAACGCGACGGAAGTGGAAGGCATACGGTCATGGATCCGCACGAACGCCAGCCGGCGAGGCAGCGCGCCACTGGATCATCCCTGGGGAGGAATCATCTACGTTGCATCGCCGGATGGTGTGCGGGAGGGAATTGCACAAGCGCCGCAGTAGCGACCTATCAGCGCTTGCGGCGTGCGCCGCTGCGTCCGCCTCCGAGAATGCCGTCCCAGGCGGGATTGCCCTGCGATTGGTAGTCGCCGAGTTTGTCCCACTCTTCCCGGGTGAGGCCGTTGAGATCCCAAACGACTTTGCCGTCGCGCAGGGTGAGTTCGGCGGTGAGGCGTTTGGTGCCGCTCATCTTTGCGCCGAGGACGTCGACAAATCCGAACTTACCCTGTTCGAGGCGTAGGACGGCGATGTCGGCGCCGGCGCCCACACTGAGATGGCCGAGGGCTTCACGTTTGATCTCTTTGGCGGGGTTCCAGGTGGAACGTAGAATGAGGTCTTCCATTGTCATGCCCATGTTGAGGAATTTCGACATGACGTTGAGCATGTCTTTCATGCCGGCATTCATGCTGGTGTAATGCAGGTCGGTGGAGATGCTATCGGGTGGGAGGCCTTGCTTCATGGCGGGAACCGCGTGCTTGAAGACGAAGCTGCCGCCGCCGTGGCCGGCGTCGAAAATGACACCGCGCTTGCGGGCTTGGAAGAGATAAGGCCGCACTTTCTTCTGATCATCGAGCATGGGAACGGCGGCGAGGTAGAAGTGGGTGTAGATGTCGCCGGGACGGAGGCGCTTGGTCACCAATTCCTCGAAGGGGCGCTCGGAGCGGAAGGTGCCGAAGTCCACCATGATCGGCGTGTTGGTCATCTTGCCGGCGGCAATGGCGTTATCGACGGCGACCCACTCGGGGCCCCCGTAGTGCGCGGTCTTGAATCCAACGATGATTTCCGGGTGCTGTTTCAACATGGCGGCGGCGGGAGCGGGTTCCATGTCCTTGTTGTTCTGTTCGACGGATCCACCCATGCCTGCGCCGACGATATTCAGCAGCACGAGGACGCGGGTGCGGGCGCGGTCAATGACCCGGGCTTTGAACTCGGGGAAATTCTTGTAGCCCGAGGTGCCTGCATCAACGACAGTGGTGACGCCGCTGCGGAAGGTGTGACCATCGGGGAAGACGCTGAGACGGCCGGATGCATAGGATTCGCCCATGCCGCCCGCGAATACGTGGACGTGAATGTCGATGAGGCCGGGGGTGACGTAGAGGCCGGAGACATCCACGACTTTACCGGCGCGGCTGGCGGGGATGTCCGCGGCGATGGCGGCGATCTTGCCGCCTTGAATGGCGACGTCGCGGCGGGCGCTGAGGTTGTTCTTGGGGTCGATGACGTGGCCGCCCTTGAGAAGGAGGTCATATTGAGCCTGGGCGAACAGGCTGGAGGCACATGCGAGCAGGAAGAGTATGCGCATAACGATCTATCCATGTATAGTGCTCTCTATGCGCTTTCGCAACTCCGCCTTGTTGGCACTGTTCGCCGCACTCCCGCTGGTGGGCGCCATTTCGTTTCGTCCGCAAGAGATTCAGGACAAGTTCGGCGTGGTATACGCGGTGTTGATTGAGGACGTGAACGCGGATGGAAAGCCTGATGTTGTGGCGATCAATCCGACGCAGGTGGTGTGGTTCCAGAACCCGACATGGCAGAAGCACGTGATTCTGGAGGGTGGCACGAAGAAGGACAACGTGTGCATTTCGGGGGCGGATATTGATGGCGATGGAAAGCTGGATTTCGCGGTCGGCGCGGACTGGCAACCCACGAATACGCAATCGGGCGGGAGTCTGCAGTGGATCCGGCACGGGGCGGCCGGGGCGCAGTGGCCGATGTTTCGGCTAGGCGAGGAGCCGACGTTGCATCGCATTCGCTTCGGTGATGTCGATGGCGATGGGAAGAAGGAACTGGTGGTGATGCCTCTGCATGGCCGCGGCAACAAGGGGCCGCAGTGGGAAGGAGATGGGGCCCGCATTCTGGTGATGAAGCCGCCGGCCGATCCCACGAAGGGTCCGTGGCCTGTGGAAGTGGCGGATGGCTCGCTGCACATCATTCACAATTTCATCGTGGAGCAGGGTGAGATCTGGGTGGCGGCTCGGGAAGGCGTGTTTGCGATCCGGCGCGGCGCGGATGGGCGGTGGTCCAAGCGCATGATCGGCGAGGGGAATCCGGGTGAGATCAAGTCGGGATTGGTAGGCCGGGTGCGGCGACTGGCGACGGTTCAACCCTGGCATGGGAACAGCATCGTGGTCTACACCGAACCTACGAAGCCGCTGGATCCGCAGGCGGGCACTTTGACGCGGCCCGTGGCTATTCCCGATCAGATCTGGGAGCGCGAGGTGATCGACGATACGCTCGATCAGGCGCACGCGCTGGGGTGGGGCGATTTTGACGGGGACGGCAGCGATGAACTGGCGGTGGGGTGGCGGGGGAAAGGCTACGGCGTGGCGGTGTACAAGCGCATGCCGGATGGCAAGTGGAAGAAGCAGTTGGTGGATAACGGGGTGGCGGTGGAAGATCTTGCGGTGGGGGATTTGAATGGCGACGGGCGGCCGGAGGTGGTGGCGGTAGGCCGATCGACCGCGAATGTGCGTATCTACTGGAACGAATCGAAGCCCGCCTGGAAGCGTCACGTGTTGGCGCAGGGTTATTTCAGCTTCACGTCGATTGCGGCGGATTTCACCGGTGACGGGAGGCCGGACGTGATCGCCGGGGATCTGCGTGGCAAGAAGCTGTATCTGTATGCGGCGCCTGATTGGAAGCCGGTGTTGTTGCACGAGGGCGTGGATGCCATACATAGCGAGGTAATCGACGTGGATGGCGATGGAGACCTGGACTACGTGGGTGCGCGCTATTCGCCGGGGTTGGTGTTCTGGCTGGAGCAGCCAAAGGATCCGCTACGCGAAAAATGGGTATTCCACCTCATTGATGATCATGACAAAGGCGGTGTGAACGGGATACATGGGATGATTCAGGGCGATGTCGATCGCGACGGCAAGCCGGATCTGATCGTCAACAGCGGGCAGCCGAAGGGGGCTTTCCCGAACTCCCTGGCATGGCTGCGGATCCCGAGGAATCCGCGCACGGCTCCGATGTGGGACCGCTTTGTGTTTGCGAGGAATGATGCGCCAGGCCTGAGCCACTACCACGGATTCGGTGATGTGAACGGCGACCGGCGGCCGGACATTGCGAGTGCGGCGAAGATCGGTCCGGATGGGAACTGGTTTGCGTGGTGGGAGCAGCCTTCGAATCCTCGCGGGGTGTGGAAGAAGCACATCATCGCCACGGGAGAGGAAGGTGCTACGAACATTCACGTGGCAGATGTGAACCGGGACGGGAAAGCGGACTTTATCGCCAGCCGGGGGCATGGGCGCGGATTGGTTTGGTATGAAGGTCCAGCGTGGACGCCGCATCCGATCAACACACAGTTGGTGGGGCCGCATTCGCTGGCGATCGGGGATATCAATGGAGACGGGTTTGTGGATGCGGTGACGTGCGCGAAGGATTCCGGGGTGGCGGCATGGTTTGAGAACGACGGGAAGGGGAACTTCGTTACGCATCACATTCACGAGGATCAATCGGCCTATGACATCCGGTTGGTGGACATGGACCGTGACGGGGATCTGGATGTGCTGATTGCCGGCCAGCAGAGCGAAAATATCGTCTGGTACGAAAACACGCGCCGCTAAAAACACGAATGCCGCACTGGAGGTGCGGCATTTCGCGTCAAAATCTGGAAGAAAAACAGACTAGAAGGGCTGTTTTTCGTCTCCGCCCTTCTTCTTCTTGCCTTTCTTCTTTTTCTTGCCCTCTTCCTTCTTCTCACCTTCTTGGGCGAAGGAGGCGGTGGCGGCGCCGATGACCAAGGTCAAACCGAGCATGATGCTCAGAAGCTTCTTCATTTTGTTGGTGTCTCCTGTACGTTTGTCGGGCGCATTGGAATCGCCCTGGATGCCATCATCGCACGGCGGAGATGAAGCCGTGCTTAATGGAGCATTAAAATCCATTCATTTGGCGGGCCTGGGCCGCGGCGGTCACACGGGAAAGGAACATTTTTTCTGTCGGGTCATTTTCCTGATTCTCAATTGGTTATCAGGAGGCAGGTGTCAAAACCGGAGGCGGAAGAGAGGGGAAATGGACATATGTATCCGGATAATAAGGGCAGGGGAAATGAAGTGGATCTGAAACAATTGCTCGCCTCGCACTCTGCCTTGCCACCGGCCGAGGCCGCCGATCAAGTGGACCTTCTGGTGGCGGACATTCTGCGCCGGTTGCGGAAAGGAAGCCGGGTGGCGCTGCCAGGGGTGGGGATCTTACAGCCGGATCCGAGGCATCGCGTCCGGCTGCAGCCGTTACCAGGAAGAAGCAAAGGAGAGCGTCGCCGATGAAGCGCACCGGACATTCCGAAGTGAGCCGCAAACCGACAGCACGGCAGATTGCCGCGCTGCTGAAGCGCTGCCTGGAGGAAGGCGGGCGGGTGGACATCGACCGGCTTGGGGAGTTTCGTCTCGGGGAGGACGGGGAGATTCTGTTCACATCGAGCGTGAAGCCACGCGTGTTCCTGGCCTACGTGGAGGAGGACATTGAGGCGGCCGTTCGACTCTGCGAGGATCTGCGGCGCTATGGCTGCGACCCGTGGATGGACCGTGAAAGGCTGTTGCCCGGGCAAAACTGGCCACGCCGCATCGAGAGCGCCATCGAGTTTTCCGACTGCTTCGTGGCCCTGTTTTCGGCGCGGTCGATCCGCAAGCGCGGACAGTTTCAGAGCGAGTTGCGTTACGCGATTGACTGTGCGCGGCGAGTGCCGCTGGATCAGCCGTTCATTCTTCCGGCAAGGCTGGGTGAGTGCCATGTGCCGAAGCGCATCACCAGCGCCATCCAGTATGTGGATCTGTTTCCGGACTGGGAGCGGGGATTAAAGCGGCTAGTGCATTCGATCCGGCAGGTCCGCAAGTCGGAACGGGAACCGCATTCCTAGGTTTATTTTGCGCCGCCGATTTTCTTGCGGACGGCCGCTGCCGCCTTGGAGTCCGGAGCGAGTTCGAGGAACTTCGCGTAGGCCTCCTTGGCGGCGGGCAGGTCTTTCAGTTTCTCTCTTGCCTCACCCAGTTTGAGGAATGCGTCGGCATTCGACGGATCCCAGCGGGTGGCTTCCTCGAAGCGGTTGGCGGCGGCCTTGAAGCTGCCTTTCTTCATGTAGAAGAGGCCAATCTTAAGCTCTTTGGAGGCTTGGAGGGGGTTGAACTCATACTCCTTCACCTTGAAGGATTCATCTTCTTCGGGCGGCTCCTGTGGCTTCTGCTCCTTCTCTTGCGCGGAGAGGAGCAGTGCCGCACAGACGATGGATAACAACCAGCGTGCCACGCTTTGAGTATATCGAGGATTGGCCGTGACACAATGGAACTAGTCCCTCCGATGGAACTGCGTGACAAGGTTTCCCAACTTCCCACACAGCCGGGAGTGTATTTGTACAAGGATGGCGGGGGGAAGGTGATTTATGTGGGGAAGGCGAAGAGCCTGCGCAGCCGCGTGCGGAGTT
>CALFYN010001100.1 GCA_937952345.1 uncultured Acidobacteriota bacterium | reverse complement strand
ATCAAACAACGATTGAAACCCCAGGATCTCAAACACCTGCAGAACCTTCGGAATGACACCACAGATCTTTATATCGCCGCCGGCCTCGCGAATCTCCTCAATAAAACTCATGAACACGCCAAGACCGGCGGAGGAGATGTAGGTTAGCTTGGCGCAATGGATGATCATGCGCCGCCGTCCGGCGTTGATCTCCTTTTGGATCGCTTCCTCAAACTGTGGCGCGGTATGCGCGTCCAGAAACCCCTCCAGCGTCAGGATAGAGATCCCATCCTGCTCAGACGCGGTGACGGAAAATGAATTGGCCAAACGAAGTTCTCCTCTGTATTAGTATCATTTTGCCTGCAAAATCAAAAGTGTAGCGTCATCGTGCGACGGCTCGGCGCCGGTGAAGGCATTCATGTCCGCTTTGATCTCCCCCAGCATCTCTTCCGCTCCCCGCCTCGCACTGCGCTCCACAACCTGCTGCAGGCGTTCCTCGCCGTATTGCTCCAGCTTCTCATTCATGGCTTCGGTGACACCATCGGAATAGAGCACCAGCACGTCGCCAGGCCGCAATTGCACCTGTCCCGGCTTCACTCCACGATCAAACAACGCAGGCCCGGCAAGCCCCAATCCGATCCCCGGCGGATTCAGATACCGCGCTGCGCCCGCCTCGGCCTCGTATAGCAACGCCGGATTGTGCCCGGCACGGATCAGCTCCACCGTGCGTGTCGCCCCATCCACTGACGCAATCACGGCCGTCACAAACACCTTCTTCCGGCAGGCGACGTAGAGGTGACGGTTCATCGTGCGCGCCAAATCCGCAACGTCGTTCGATTCCGCCGATGCCGCCGAAATCAATCCTTTCGTCAGCGTCATGTATAGCGCCGCCGGCATCCCCTTCCCCGACACGTCCGCGACACAAAGCCCGGTCTTCCCGCCCGGCAGGCTGAAGTAATCGTAAAGATCGCCACCGACTTCCTTCGCCGGTTGGCACGATGCGGCGAGAGCAAATCCCGGGATCGCCGGCGGTGTCGTCGGCAACATCCTCTGTTGCGCCTGTTGTGCGAGGCTGAACTCCGCTTTCAGTCTTTCTCTCTGGGAAAGAAAACTCTGCGCAATCGGATCCACCGGCTCGGCTTCGTAACCCTTGCGCCCGATCGCAAATGCCCCCAGCCAGATCAACCCGTAGCCCGCGAGAACCGCGAGTCCGTTCCCTCGCAACCCCGTCGAACCATCCAGCAGTGTTGCCGTCATCCACAACACGGAACACCCTTTCACCGCACTCAGCGCAGCCAGCAGGTCGTGGTGCAGATAAACCAGCACCGCGCCGGTCACAAGAAGAATCGACACCGCCGCGGTACCCTCCGGCCCTGCGTGGATCGGTGCGATGAAATAGACAGCCAGGCTCGCCATGGGAACAAACACAACCAGGGATAGTGTCCGGAACGGGAATCGCTGCGACACCAGCGGCAGTAGTGTCGCCAGCAGGAACGTCGGAAACAGGTCAAAAGGTGGCGTGAACGCGCCCGTGCCCGGCACGTTGGAAAACCGCAGAGCCCATCCTGCCGTAGTCTGCATATACGAATCAGGGAAAATCCGGCTCAAGACAATCACACTCGGAATCACCGCAAGCAACCCGGACCATTGCAGCCCCTGCGATACCGACCGCCCTACGGCAACGGACCGCCAATGCCACTCCAGCAGCAACCGGAAGGAGCGCCATCGGTCCCACTCCAGTTCGCGTGCCGCGCGCTGCCCCACCGCAACGTAGGCAAATGCCCCCAAACCGGTCAGGAACAACCCGCCCAGAATCGTCCTCGCCAGAGCCCCGGCGGGAAGCCCCTGCCCCTCTATCGGCAACACAAACAGGGAGGGCAGCAAGTACAAAATCGCCGCGTTCCGCGCCAACCGCCGGTCCACGGTGCGCCGCATCCAGCCGAAAATCAGCATGCCGCCCAGAATCGGCGCACCAACAAACGCCAGCGTCACCCCAATAATCGTCTTTGCCTCGCCCATCCCTCGCGTCGTGCCGCTGAACTCCTTGCGCACCGCATCGTCGAACAGCGCCCGGATCGCTGCTTCCCGCACAGCTCCATTCGAATCCACACGAACCGAAATCTGCCATCGCAGCCGTGGATCGCTGTCCGTCGGAGCCGTCCACTGGTATTCGGATTCGCCACGCAACTCCGGCGTCGCCGGAAAGCGCGAAGAAAACTCCCCCGCCAGCGCCGCAAACGCCACCCGGGCATTCCGTGCGCCATCCTGTTCCGCGTCAGATGCGTTGCGCCGCCCGCGGGCACGGCTGCTCGAACGTATCCCCACAACACGGCTGTTCTGGTGAAAACTCACGGTAATGTCGTTGCGGCCGTCACGACCGCTATAGGCCAGATCGAAGGTCTGTGCGGACAGCAGATTGTCGAAGGCAGTGCGCGCATACCGGCGCTGCCACAGGAAAAGCGTGTCGCGCGTCTGCGAATTGTACACCCACGAATTCGAGGATATGTCCACATGCATCACGCGCCGCACCTGCTCTGCCGCAATGCGGTGCAGTTCGCGCCGGTCCCAACGGTGATCCTCAAAATGATCCGCATTGGCCATCGGATAGAGCAGTGCAAACGCGGCAAATCCCGCCACAGCCGCAACACCGGAAACAAGGCGCGTTCCCCTCATGCCACCTGCCCGATCCGCCCGGCTTCCGAACCGCTCACCGTGCAAACCATCACCGTAACGTCATCCGTCAGTTTGCGCCTCCCCAAACGCCCGCGCCGGGAGAGATTCAGGATGGATTCAAGAAACTCACCCGCTGGCTGCCACTCCAAGCCGCCCAGTTTCTTCCTTAGCCAGCGATCCGTTCCCTTTCGGTCCGGTTCGCCAATCAGCCGGCTCAAGCCATTCGTATACACCACCACACGCTCCTCCGGTGTCAGACTGGCGAACCCCTCCCACATCGTCACGCCAGGCTCGTCGTACCGGATTTCCTGGATCGTGTGTGATCCCCCCGCAATGAGAACCGAGGGAGAATCGCCCAAACGGGCATACCGCAGCGACCGCTGCGTCACATCGATCGTCAGAAAACAAATCCCCTCTCCCGATGCTCCCGCCAATTCCTGCCCTAGAGTATTCCGCAACGAACGCAGCGTCTCGATCGGACTCAGCCCCTCCTGTGCCTTGTGCATCAGAAACCCCTTGGCCAGGGCGATGGTCAGCGCAGTCGCCAACCCCGTCCCTCCCCCATCGATGATAAGCACGCCAAGCCGGGTTCGCGATATCGGGAAGTAATCATAAAAATCGCCGTTCACCACCTCCGCGGCATGGCACGATGCCGCCACGCTCAGCCCGTCCATCACCGGAGGTCCGGGTGGCAACAGCCTCTGCTGTGCTTCCCGCGCCGCGGCCACTTCGCTCTCCAGTTGCTGCCGCTCATGAATCTCACTCGCGTAGGCAGGCCGAACTTTCGCCGGATCCACCACACGCCCATAAAACGCACACGCTGTTTGCACCAGAACCCACATCACCGCCAGCAAAGCAACCCAGACTCCATGCTCAACCCAGAGCGGCGACACATGGCTGAGTCCTGCGAATTCCAAAAACAGCGGAAAGCCCGCAGCCACCACCAACCCCGCCAATAGATCCACTCCGAAAAATGCCGCCAGCAGCGCCCCCGCGCGAATCGCCGCAAGTCCCATCGCCGGAAAATACGCAAACGGTTCGTTGATTTGATAAGCCGCCGAGATCACCGCGCCGAGAATCAGCCCCCCCCAGATCACGTACCGGCGGCGAACCCGCCGCTCCAGAATCGCCAGCGGGCATACCACCGCCGCCAGGCAATGCATGATTCCGTCGCTTAGCGACGCAATCAGCAGGGACAACCACGGTAGCCGCGAAAATAGAAAGCTGTTCCCCACAAGCCCGTCGATTCCGGAAAGCGCAGGCGCCAGCCCTGCGTACACCGCATTCCGCGCCAACAGCGCCCACCCCAGCACCACGGTCCCCAGCACCACCGATCGTCCCACATTCCGAGAAAAAATCTTGCCGCTCAAAAACGCGTCCAACGACGTCAATTGCCCCGGCCTGGTTTCCCGTAGATCTCCTTCCGCCGCCGCGTAGGAAAGCCCGGCGGCCTGCCCGGCCAAATACCCGAAGATCACAACAA
The DNA here is from genome assembly GCA_937952345.1 of uncultured Acidobacteriota bacterium. Classification (GTDB taxonomy): domain Bacteria; phylum Acidobacteriota; class Terriglobia; order Bryobacterales; family Bryobacteraceae; genus CADEFT01. The sequence continues at coordinate 13,065 of CALFYN010001100.1, read as the reverse complement.
ACAGGATGGGAACCCAATAGGGAATGCTGATGTCCGCATTGCTGATCTGCACCGGCTCATCTTCCAGCATCACCTGCGAGGCGAGAAAAGCAGCAATGATCGCCGTCACCACATACATGCGCTGCCGCGAAATTTCCTTCTGCGCCCGCCGCTGAAAATAGCGAATCAGCATGAACACAAACAACACCGGCAGATAGATCGAATAGGTGTTGCGCGCCGCCCGGCTCTGCCGCCCCAACCGCTGGCCTTCGTCCGACAACTCGAATCCCAGCCGTTGCTCTGTGATCTGGCTGCCTCGCACACTCAGACTCGCTGTCGCCCGCAACTCGCGCGCGCCTTCCACCTGCAGATCGCAGGAATAGCGCTGCGAATCCCCCCGCGAGTCCTTGCGCGATGTCAGTTCACACTTCGCCTTCTTCAGAATGGATTGCCCGGCTAGCAACGCATCAATCGCCGCCGATGCTTTCTCCTCCGCAGCCGCGTCCGACAGCATGGCTCCAAAGTTGTGGTCATCGGGAAAGTACAGACGAAACCCCGTCACCCGCCCGCTCGGATCCAGGTTCACTCGCGTATTGCGCACCCCTTCGTCATCTTCAAACTGCACCTGTACACCAAGCCACGGACCGATATCCTTCAGCACCCGTTCACCGCTCTGCTGGCCGCGCGCCAGATATCGGTAGATGGCCATATCCTCGTCCGAATCCACCGTGGCCCGCAGGTCCATCAAATCCACCCCGCGCTGCTCCAGAAATTGCCGCGCGATACGAATGGCCTCGGCCCTGTCGATGGTAATCGCCGCCGGCACCCGGCTCTGGATGCGCCATTGCAGCCAAAGCCCTACACCCATTGCCAGAGGGGCCAGCAGAATCAACACAGCCCACAAGCGTTGCAGCCTTGGAGAAAGCTGTCTGTCCCACAGAAGGGTGCTGGTAAGGCGCTCTAGCATGGTCCGCGCTTGACAATCATCAGAGTGATGTCGTCAAATTGTGGCGCATCGCCGGCAAACGCGTCAATCGCGTCGAACACGTTCTGCACGATTGCCGAAGAGGGTTCCCCGGCCTTCGCCCGCATGCACTCGGTGAGACGGTCGGTACCGAATTCATCTTCCGCCACATTCTGCGCCTCACTCACGCCGTCGCTGTAGATGGCCAGAATGTCACCCTCGCCAAACTGGAAGGAGACTTCCCGGAAAAGCTTCATCGGAAACTGCCCCAGCGCCAAACCTGGCCCATCCAGCATCTCCACCGAGTCATCGGCACGCAGCAACACCGCCGTATTGTGCCCGCAATTCACAAACCGGCAGGCGCCTGTAGGCGGATCGATAGCGCAGAGAAACGCCGTCGCGAACTTGTTCGAAGGCGTCGTCGCGTACAGCAGTTCGTTCGCAATCCCGGCAATCTCCACCAGCGATGTTTCCCGCCGCAACAGGGAACGTAGCGTCGCCTGAATAATCGACATCAGCAGCGCCGCCGAGATCCCTTTCCCCGAAATGTCCGCCACGCACAGCAGATGCGGATCAGTCGCCGCATTCCCGCTGAACGGCAGCACGTCATAGTAATCCCCGCCCACCTGCTTCGCCTGCCGGTTGCGCGCCGCAATATCCAGCCCGGCCAGCGCCGGCAGCGTCTTCGGGAAAAGATCGCGCTGGATGGTCGCCGCCAGTTCCAGTTCCTTCTCCAATTGCTGCCGCGCCAGCGCATCGCGAAAATGCCAGGCGTTTTCCAGCGCCACCGCCGCCTGTGCCGCCAGCCCTGCCCCAAACTCCAGATCCGCATCCCGGTAAGCCATGCCCCGCATCCGCGGACCACACACAATCAGCCCCAGCGTGGCCTCCTGCGTGCGCAGCGGGATCAACAAAGACCCGTCGGGGATCCGCAAGGACTCCAGCAGTTCTCTATCCACCGCGCTGGTCAACCGCGGTTCCGCATATTCCTGCAACCGCTCTCGAAACGGAGTAATATCGCCAAGATCGATACCCTTCGCGCGAACCACCGGCGGCTGGCCATCCTTGCACGCAGCGATCGCATATTTCGACAGCGCCCACCGTCCAGCCAGCGTCAGCCCCACCAGTTGCGCCACCTCATCGGGATCTAGGGTCGCCGCCAGTCCGCGCCCCAGATCCAGCAACGCGCGGAGTTCCTGTATCCGCTGATCCAGCAAATGATTCGCCGCACGCGCGGCATCATGCGCCTGCGCATTCGAGATGACGCTCGCCGCCACCCCCAGCAGCGCTTGCAGGAATTCCCCCTCTTCCGCCTTGAATTCCACGGCAAGCCCGCCCACTGCCAGCACACCCACGGGACTATCCACCGACCCGATCGAAAAAAATCGCTCAATGCCGGCGGCCCTCGCCGATTCCTCGGAATACGGCGATCCAGCCGTCAGCGCACTTGCGCCGCGCACCAACTCCAGCCGCAGAATGCCATCGCGCTTTTCCACCGCGATCATTCCACGCCGCGCCAGCAACCGCCCCATCGCCGTCCGCAGCAAATGCTTCAGAATGACATCCAGTTCCAGAGATGATTGCAATAATTTCGCGGACTCCAGCAGTGCTTCCAGCCGCGAGACATCAAACCCAGTGGCCATGCCTTGTCAGAATAGCGCTAGCGCGGCTTCAAATGCTGATCGAACCACTCCCTCGCCAGTTGCTGCGCCTGCTTCCGCGCCTCGTAATAGATGCCGTAATGGGTGATATAGGGAATGCGGACCAGCCGCTTCGGCCCCTGGTGGCGCTCATGCGCTTTCACCGCATGGTCCTTGTTGTCGAACAATTCTTCCTTCTCGGCGATCACAAATTGCATCGCGCACCGCGGCGCGCGCCCAACATCCTCCACCGGCGCATAATCGGCAAACCGCGAACGGATCGGAGCCCCGCGCAGTTTCCCAAGCTCGACAGCCAGCGGAGCCGGATATCCCACCTCGCCACGCGCCCGCTTCGTCGAATCCTCGAAAAACCGCGCCTTGTCCATCGCCACAATCCCCCGCCCGTCCAGCGAGCCTACCTGACTGTGGATCGCCTTCACCCGCGCATCGCGTGCCGCAGCCCACACCACCAGTCCCCCGGAAAAACTGCTCCCCCAAAGGCCCAATCGCTCCATATCCGCCATCGGCTCACCCGCCATCCAGTGAATCGCATTCAGCCAGTCCGCACCGAAATCGAGCGGATCCACCACCTCCCGGACTTCCTTCACCTGCGCGGTGAACGGCTCCCCCTTCTTGTGTTCCGGAGCCGGCCCCGTCAACAGAATACGCGCATCGCTCTCTCCCCACCCTCTGTAGTCGAAGGCCACCACGAAGTACCCCGCCTTCGCTAGATCAATCGCATCGGGCCGCAGCGCACGCATCGTTCCGCCCCACCCATGCGCCATCAAGACCGCGGGCAGTCTCTTCCCCGCATTCGATTTCAGGTAATACTTCTCCGCCGCCATGCGCGTCCCCTCGCTGTAGATGGACCCCTTGTCCATCTGCACGTCCTCAGGGATCTGCCCGTACAAAGCAGCGCTATACAACCATGCGATGAGAAATGTCGCCCGCGGCATACTGCGTAGCGTATCACCGCAACACACCGATTACTTGCAGTCTTTACCCGTGCACACCCGTTCCCCGATCTTCATCGGAGCCCCCAACCGGTTCGGATCGTTGATCGACGGCCTCTGCACCACCGTCGTCTCCACCAGTTGATCCCCGGCCTTGCGCTGCTCAATGATCTGGCGCTCCAGCAACGGCGGTGTTGCCGACTGCACCACTCGCCCTGGAACATTCCGGTACACATCCACCTCCCGCGTCTCCGTCCCGTCCGGATTCTTGGTCACACGCGCCACCGATTGCTGCGACAACTCCAACTTCCCCATCTGCGTCGCCTCATACTGCGCCGTGTTCTCCGTCCGCTGCCCGTTCTGATCGGCAGCCTCGGTCACCACGCGAAACGCCTCCACAAAGCGCCCCGATGGATCCTTGCGAAACGTCGTCGTATCGGACTTCGCCGCGGTCTTCTCCTCCGTCGCCACTCGCGTCTTGCGCTCCACCACATCCATCGTCCCGTTGAGCGTGGGCCGCTCCACCTGAACATCCGCGCTGGTCGTATTCCCGCTTTTGCTCGCCTGTGTAGTCACCCGCTCCATCAGTTCGAACCGCCCGTTCAAATCGCTCCGATACACGTCCACCGTGCTCGAAACCGATCCATCCGCATTCTTCCGCTCCTGGATCTGCTGCTTCTCCGCCATCCCCGGACGGCCATTCGGATCGAACTTGCGGATGATCCGCTCCACCACGCGCCCATTCGCATCGTCCCGAACCACCCGTTCTTCCACAGTCTCGAGCGGCACCATCCGCCCATTCACCGATTGCGTCATCTCGGTGCGGGTCGTCACGTTCCCCGAAGTGGATGACGAATACGTCGCATCCGGCATCCGCCGGCCATTCAAATCCGTCGTGTAAGTGGTCACCTGCTGGCTGACCGCGGGCAGGCTAAGGGCTAACAAGACGCAGTACGTCCGCATACCATCAGCCTAAGAGGAAGCGGGTAGCAATTCAATCCGGCAAAAACCCTAGCTGGACGCTACTCCTCCAGATACGTGTACCCGTGCAGCCCGTCTTCGTAGAACCGCAGCAGCCGCCCCGATTCCTCAAACCCCATGCGCCCTTCCCGCAACGCCGCTTCCACATCTTTACGGAATTGCTCCAGCAACACCCGCGAGTTGAACTGCACATAGTCCAGCACTTCGCGCACGGTGTCGCCGCGCACGACAGCATCGAGAATCGGCTCATTCTGCTCGCCCAAACGCACGTGCACCGCATTCGTATCGCCAAAGAGATTGTGCAGATCGCCCAGAATCTCCTGATAGGCGCCCACCAGAAACGCGCCCAACAGGTACGGCTGCCCGTTGAATGGATGCAGCGGCAGCGTACGCTTCACGTCTCTCCGGTCAATGAACTGGTCCACCTTCCCGTCCGAATCGCAGGAGATGTCCCCAAGCACCGCGTGCCGCGAGGGCTGCTCCCGCAGACGGTGAATCGGCATGATCGGAAACAACTGCTTCACCGCCCAACTGTCCGGCATCGATTGAAACAGCGAAAAGTTGCAGAAATAGGTATCCGAAAGCAGACCCTCCAGCCCTTCCAGTTCCTCCGGAAAATACTCCAACTCCCGCGCCAGCCGCTGAATCCGCCGGCAGATCCCCCAATACATGTTCTCCGCCAGCGAACGCTGCTCCAGCGACAGATACCCCAAACTGAACAAATTCAGCGCCGAATCGAGCGACTGCTGTGCATCGTGGAAACTTTCCAGCAGATTCTTCACCGACAGTGAACGATACGTCTCACGCAAGTCGATCAGTGGCTGCTCGGCGTCCTCCGGCAGATTCTCCACCACTTCCGCTTCCCCGCCGAACGCCGTCACACCCAGCACGTTGAACACCAGCACGCTGTGGTAAGCCGCAATCGCCCGTCCGCTCTCCGTCACAATATTCGGATGCGGCACCTCGGCATCGTCGCAAACGTTCTGGATGTGGTACACGATGTCGTTGGCGTATTCCTGCAGCGTGTAATTCACGCTCGATTCGAAATCCGTCTGCGAACCGTCGTAATCGATCCCCAGCCCGCCGCCCACATCCATGAACTCCAGCCCCGCCCCCAACCGCTTCAATCCCACATAGCAGCGCGCCGCCTCGATCACCGCACCCTTGATCTGCCGGATGTTCGTAATCTGGCTCCCCAGATGGAAATGCAGCAACTTCACGCAGTCGCCCATCCCGATCTCTTTCAGCCGCTCCAGCGCCTGCAGCGCTTCGCTTACCGTCAGCCCGAACTTCGAACGGTAACCGCCAGACGATTTCCACCGCCCCGATCCGCGGCTCGCCAACTTCACTCGCAGCCCGATCTCCGGCCGCACTCCAACCTTCTCCGCGTACTTGATAATCAAATCGAGTTCCGTGAATTTCTCCACCACTGGGATAATCCGCCGGCCCACCTTCTTCGCCAGCATCACAAACTCGATATATTCATCATCCTTGAAGCCGTTACAGATAATCGGAGTATCGTTGCCCGAAATCGCCAGCACCGCCAGCAACTCCGGCTTCGAACCCGCCTCCAGTCCGAAACGGTACGGACGCCCGAACTCCATCACTTCCTCAACTACGTGCCGCTGTTGATTCACCTTGATCGGATACACGCAGCAGTAATTGCCTTTGTACCCATGGTCCGCGATGGCTTGCTGAAAAGCCTGGTGGATCTCTCCAAGCCGGTGCTGCAAGATCTCTCCGAACCGGATCAGGATCGGCAGATGAATCCCGCGCATCTTCAGTTGATCAACGAGTTCCTTTAAGTCCGCGCGCCGCGTCGGCTCCTTCGTGGGATGCACCCACAAATGCCCGTTCTCGCCGACAGAAAAATAGCCCTTCCCCCAACTCGCTACGTCATAGAGGTCAGAGGCATCCTGAGTGGTCCAGCGGTCCGTGGGTTCCCAGACCGTGTCCTTCTCTTGCGTCATCTTTGCGTTCAACTGCTCGGACTCCTTCTCCATCTGCATCGGCACACTCCCAGCTTGCAAGCAACAAGGTACCAGTATCAGTGTCGGATGAAATGGCCGGTCCCGCAAGAGCCTTTTTTGCGCGATTCTGTCACAAACCGGTGACGCCGTTATGCGAGCATGTCTGTAGTGCTGCGTCTCGCCACCTTATTCGGCTTCGCGCTAACCCTCTCCGCCGCCTCCGCGCTCATCGAATCGCGCGCCGAAGGCCGCTTCTCCGTCCCCGAACGAGGCGAAGCCATGCTCATCGATTTCCGCCCCGACAGCATCCGGAACTGGAAGATTTCCCAGGCACGCCTCTACCTCTTCCTCACTTCCGGCAAGGCTCCGGAAAAACTGCCCCTCTCCACCGTCACCGTCAACTGGACTGAGGAAAACCCCACCGAAGCCGCCAAAGGCGCTTTCGGCAAGCTCGGATCCACGGAAGAACACTGTCCCGTGAAACAACTCCCCCAAGGCTGGATCGAAGTGCAACTCCCTCCCACATTCCTCGAAGCCCTCGCCGCCGGAAAAAGCTTCGGCCTCGCCTGGCTCACCGGCCCATCGCGCATCAACGGCCGCTCCCCTGTCTTCCGCCAGCCCTACATCCTCGCCGAGGGCGCCCCCGCCAAATAAGCCACACCTGCGTGGGCCCCGCAAACCGGATTCTCCGCTAACCAATATGCAGAGAAGCTTTACAATGTTTATATCAGCAGTTCCTCTGGAGAAACCATCCACATGAAACACAATTGGATTCTGCGCACAGCGGCTGTCTTCCTGCCCCTGTGCCTCGGAGCGCAGGACTTGAAGGAATTCGAAAAGCGAGTCACCGAATTCACCCTTGCCAACGGCCTCCACTTCATCGTCCTCCAACGTCCCGAAGCCCCTGTCGTCTCGGTCCTTACCCGCGTCGACGTCGGCGGCGCCAATGACCCCGCCGGCAAGACCGGCATCGCTCATATGTTTGAGCACATGGCTTTCAAGGGCACAGATTCCCTCGGCACCACCAATTGGCTCGCCGAAAAGAAAGCCCTCGCCGATATCGAAGCCATCTACGACAAGATCGACGCCGAAACGAACAAAGGCCCCCGCGGTTCCAAGGACACCATCGAGAAGCTCCAGAAGGAACTGAAAGCCACCATCGACAAAGCCAATAGCTACGTCGACAAGGAAGCCTATTCCCGCGTCATCTCCCTCAACGGCGGCGTCGGCATGAACGCCGGCACCGGAGCCGAATCCACCACTTACTTCTATTCCCTCCCCTCCAACCGCCTCGAACTCTGGTTCCTCCTCACCTCCCAGGTCTTCAAAAACCCCATCATGCGCGAGTTTTACAAGGAGCGCGACGTCGTCCGCGAAGAGCGCCGCATGCGCGTCGAATCCAGCGCCCAGGGCAAGATGGTGCAGCTTCTCCTCCAAACGACATTCCTCGCCCACCCCCAGCGCAACATCATCGGCTGGGCCAGCGACATCGAAAACCTCCGCGCCAAGGAAGCTCTCGACTTCTACCGCAAATACTACGTCCCCTCCAACATGGTGATGGTCATCGCCGGCGACGTCGATCCCAAGGAAGCCAAGCGCCTCGCCGATCAGTATTTCTCCTCTCTGCCCGCCGGCACGCAGCCGCCCCGCGTCATCACCGAAGAGCCGAAACAGGAAGGTGAGCGCCGCGCCACCATCGACACCGAATCGCAGCCCATGCTCTTCATGGCCTACAAACGCCCCAACGGATTCCATCCCGACGACGCCCCGCTCGCCGTGCTCGCTTCCGCCCTCGCTTCCGGCCGCACCGGCGTCATCTACAAAGAAATGGTCGAGCAGAAAAAGCTCGCCCTCTTCGCCGCCGCCGCCAGCAACTTCATCGGCGAAAAGTACCCCGGAGCCTTCCTCATGTACTCCATGCCCGCCGTCGGCAAGACCATCGAGGAAAACGAAAAAGCCCTCGAAGAGATCATCGAGCGCGTCAAGAAAGAAAAAATCGAGGATCACGTCATCCGTCGCGTCAAAACCCAGATCCGCGCCGGCCTCATCCGTGGCCTCGACTCCAACATGGGCATGGCCATGCAACTCGCCGAAAACTACCAGCTCCACGGCGATTGGCGCAGAATGTTCACCCAGATCGACGACCTCGAAAAAGTCACCGCCGACGACCTCATGCGCGTCGCCAAAACCTACCTGGTCGATTCCGGCCGCACGGTTGTTTACTCCAACAACCCGAAGAAAGGGGATAGCAAGTGAAATCCGCCATCCTGTTCGCTCTTACCGCGGCCATCCTGCCCGCGCAGGCCCCCGCCCCAGCGGTGAAGAAAGCTGCCCCCGCGCCTAAATCCGCCGCGGCCGCTTCCCGATCCTACAAAACTCTCAAATTCCCGCCCCTGCGCGAACTGAAGCTTCCCGACATCACCACCTTCACCCTCCCCAACGGAATGAAGGTGTTCCTTCTCGAAAACCATGAACTCCCCCTCGTTCGAGGCTCGGCACGCATCCGCACCGGCAACATCTTTGAATCGCCGCAGAAAACCGGACTCACCGCCATCTTCGGCGAAGTGATGCGCACCGGCGGCACCAAGTCCAAAACCGGCGATCAGCTCAACGAACTCCTCGAAGGCATCGCCGCATCCGTCGAAAGCGACGTCGGAGAAACCTCCGGCACGCTCTCCTTTAACACCCTCAAGGAACACACGGACACCGTGCTTGGCGTCTTCAACGACGTCCTCACATCACCCGAGTTCCGTCAGGAGAAAATTGACGTCGCCAAAAACCAGCTCCGCGGCGTCATCGCCCGCCGTAACGATCAGCCCGGCTCCATCGCCGGCCGCGAATTCGACCGCCTCCTCTACGGCCCCACCACCCCCTGGGGCCGCATGATGGAATACGAAACCCTCCAGAACATCACCCGCCAGGATCTCCTCGACTGGCACAAGCGCTATTACTTCCCCGAAAACATCCTCCTCGCCATCCAGGGTGATTTCTCCACCGCGGAAATGCGCTCCAAGATCGAAAAACTATTCGCCCCCTGGACCGTCAAGCAGCCCAAGGTTCCCGATCTTCCCGCCGTCTCTCACCGCCAGCAGCCCGGCATCTTCCTCGCCGAAAAGGACGAAGTCAACCAGGCCAACTTCCGCATCGGCCACCTCGGCGGCAAAGTCAGCGACAAGGACTACCCGGCCCTCACCGTGATGGCCGACATCCTCGGCGCAAGCCAGTTCTCCTCTCGGCTGGTCAAGAAGATCCGCAGCGACATGGGGCTCGCCTACAACGTCAGCGCCAACTGGAACGCCAGCTATGACCACCCCGGCACCTTCACCATCGGCGGCAGCACCAAGTCCGAATCCACCGTCGATGCCCTCAAAGCCATCTACGGCGAAGTGGAGCGTATCCGTTCCACCGAAGTCACTGACGTTGAGTTGCAGGAAGCCAAGGAAAGCACCCTCAACAGCTTCGTCTTCAACTTCGATTCCCCCTCCAAAACCCTCAGCCGCCTCGTCACCTACGAGTATCACGGCTACCCCAAGGACTTCATCTTTCAATTCCAGAAGGCCATCGCCGCCGTCACCAAGGCCGACGTCATGCGCGTCGCCAAGGAACACCTCAAGCCCGAAAAGTTCGTCACCCTCGTCGTCGGCAAACCCGCCGATTTCGGAACGCCCCTGTCCGCCCTCAACATGCCGGTCTCCAAGATCGACCTCACCATCCCTGAGCCAAAAGCCGCAACGGCGAAGTCCGACGCCGCGTCCCTTGAAAAAGGGAAGCAGTTGCTGCGCAAACTCCAGGCAGCCGTGGGCGGCGCCGACAAGCTCGCCGCCGTAAAGGACTACATGCACATCGCCCAGGTAAAGGTGGCCGCCAACGGGATGCAAGTCACCCAGACAACGAAAATCGTAGCCCCCGTCGCGCGCATCGAACAGCAACTCCCGTTCGGCAAAATCACCATCTACTACGACGGCAAAGGCGGCGGTTTCCTCATCGGCCCACAAGGCCCGGCCGCACTGCCTCCACCTGCCGCAAAACAGGCCAAGGAAGAAATGTTCCGCCTCGGTCCGTCCCTCTGGCTCAGCGACCGCGATCCCGAACGCACCGTCAACGCCGTTTCCGACAGCGCGGTCGAAATCACCGACAAAACCGGCAACTACATCCGCATCACTCTCGACGCCGCCGGTCTCCCCGCCAAAACCAACTACAAGGCAGCCGACGGATCCGGCGCCGAAGTGGAGGCCACCTACTCAGACTTCAAGGAAGTGAACGGCATCAAACTGCCGCATCAGTTCAAAGTCAGCCAGGGCGGCAAACTTGCCGCCGAAATCACCGTCACCGAATACAAAGTCAATTCAGGCATCAAACCGGAGGATCTGGGACAGAAATAATGCAACGGCGCACTTTCCTTCTTTCGCTCGCGGCCTCCCCCGCCTTCCCCCAATCCAAACAGGAGCGCGGGAAGAAACTCCTCGACCAGGCCCTCGAAGCCCTCGGTGGAAGAAACTTCCTCGAAATGAAGGATCGTATCGAGGCCGGACGTGCCTACTCTTTCTACCGCGAGCAACTCTCCGGCCTCGCCCACGCCCGCATCATGACCCGTTACCTCACGCGTCCAGAGCCCCCGAAAATCGACTTCTTCGGCCTCCGCGAACGCCAGTCTTTCGGCAAGGACAAAGAGGATTACGCCATTCTCTTTACCGAAAAAGAAGGCTATACCCTCACCTACCGCGGCGCACGCCCCATCGCCCCCGACATCGATGAGCGCTTCCGCGAAACCACCCGCCGCAATATCTTCTACATCCTCCGCCAGCGCCTCGGCGAACCCGGCATGATCATCGAAGACGACGGCAGCGAAATCGTCGACAACATGCCCGTCCACGCCGTCACCATTACCGACGCCGAAAACCTCTCCACCACCGTCTACATTCACCAGAGCACCAAACTCCCCGTCCGCCAACAGTTCGTCCGCCGCGTCGAAAAAACCAAGGAGCGCTTCGACGAACTCACCCGCTTCGCCAAGTACCGCGAAGTCGCCGGCGGCATCCAGTGGCCCTTCCAGATCACCCGCGAACGCAACGGCGAGAAAATCTACGAGATCTTCGCCGAATCCGTCAAGATCAACCAGGGCTTCGACGACTCCTACTTTTCCCTGTCCACCGACATGAAAATGCTGAAGCCAATAAACTAGAGCGAATGCCTTCTCTGCCGCTCTGGAAGTGGGTGCTCGGCGCCTTCTGCGCCTTCAATATCGGTGTCGCCAAAACCGGCATGCCCGGCCTCGGCATTCTCGTCATCCCGCTCTTCGTCTTCACCGTCGGCGACGCCCGCCAATCCGCCGGCTGGCTCCTCCCCATCCTCATCAGCGCCGATATCTTCGCCGTCTTCTACTATCGCCGCCATGCCGCCGCCAACCGCCTCTTCTCCCTGCTCCCCTCCGTCATCGTCGGTATGGCCATCGGAGCCTTCGTCCTGCGCTACGACGACCGTGTCATCCGCCCCATCGTCGCCACCATCATCATCCTCATGCTCACGCTCTACCTCATCCGCAAACGCAGCGTGAACCCGCTCCCCACCGAAGGTGCCTTCTATTCCAGTTTCTACGGCTCCTTCGCCGGATTCGCCACCATGGTCGCCAACGCCGCCGGCCCCATCATGAACGTCTATCTGCTCAGCAAGCGCCTCACCCGCGAAGAGTTCGTCGCCACCGGCGCCTGGTTCTTCTTCCTCGTCAACCTCACCAAAGTTCCCGTCTACCTCAACCACGGCATGATCGACTCCCAGTCGCTCTATTTCGACGCTGCCATGCTCCCCGCCAGCATCGCCGGAGCCCTCGCCGGCCGCATCCTCCTCGAGAAAATCCCCCAAAAAATCTTCGAAATCTCCGTAATCGTCCTCGCCTTCATCGCCACCGCCGTCCTATTCGTCCCCAACCGCTGACCGATTTACACCATCCTCCCCAACCCCGGCACCCCACCCATCGAAGGAGCCATCCGCACTGCCCGCACAATCGCCTCCGACACAGCCTCCGCCGCAGCCACTCCCAACGCATCCACCGATGCCCGTCCCTCCCCCACCGACAACGCAATCACCACATCCCCATCCGACATCGTCCACACTGGCGAAATCGCCCGCGCCACCCCCAAGCTCGCCAACTGCGCCAACTTCGTCGCCATCGGCTTTGACAACCGCGCATTCGTCGCCACCACCACAAGCGTCGTATTCGCCGCGGCAAACCCTGCCCGATCTCCCCGCTTCATCACCGCGGCGCTGTCAATGAAATTCATCGATTCCGCCGATTCCCGCGTCCCCGCAATGATCCGCCCCGTCTCCGGATCGCGCACGTCCCCCAGCGCATTCACCGCCGCCAGCGCCGCCACACGCACCCCCGCCAGCTCCCCATCCAGCCACACACACCATGATCCGATCCCCGACTTCATCGCGCACTTCATCCCGTGCAGTTTCCCCACCGTCGCACCCGTCCCCGCACCTACCGCGCCTTCCACCACAGGCCCGTCATTCGCCGCTGCCGCCGCCATCTCCCCCATTTCCCGAGTCGGACGCACCGCCGCGCTCCCCAAAGCCAA
>CALFYN010001099.1 GCA_937952345.1 uncultured Acidobacteriota bacterium | reverse complement strand
GCGCCGGGCAGCGTGTTGATGAGGTTGACGGGAGCAGACACTTCCACGGGATCGCCGGCCGCCAGGAGGGGCACGGCCTCCTGCCCCACGCGGATGGAAAAGATCTCCATCGGGCTGTCCTGTGTGCGGGCGAGAATCGTCACCTCGCCCGAGCCATCCATGGTCGCGTAGTCGATCTGCGGCACAGTCTTGGCGCGCAAGCGGCTGGCGGCGTTGTTCTGCAGGAAGACCGGCGTTACCTCGGCGCCGTTCCAGATGTTGATGCCGTAGCCCTTTCCGCCATCGCCGAGGAACAGCACACCCAACTCGGGATGAATGCGATAGACGTTGCTGTAACTGCGCAAAGCGAGTGTGGCCACGGGAGCGCTAAGGTCGCGGAGAGAATAGCGCAGCATGTGCGTCTGGTTGTTGGCCAGCACGACAGTGGCGATCAGATGGCCATCGTTACTGAGGTAGAACGGATTGGCGGGGAACCGCGCCACAGTGGAGCCGAGCAGCGCATCGCCGGTGCCGATCACCCTTCGATGCGGTTCATAACCGCGCACGTAGAGAGCCCGGGCCGTGCCGGAGGTGGCCGAGAAAAAGGCGCTTCCGTTGCCGGCGATGCCGAAGTCGGCATCAATGGTGAAGGGCGAGGGCAGGCCGGGCAGGGTTTCGCGCGTCGTCACCACTTCATCGGGGAAGCCGCGTTGCGGAACGCGGAAGATGGCTCGATAAGTTGGTCCGGCATTGGCAATGCGGTAGTTGGCGGCCATCACGAAATCGCCGGAATCATTGAGGCTGTTCCGTGTGATGGCGGGCCCGGTGAGGTTTTCGGTGCCGGGCAATGGCATGGGGTCGATGTAGACGGGGTCGACATCCCCACCGTTGATACGGAGAACAACGTTGCCGCTGAAGAGCACGTTGGCAAGCGCCAGCACCGTGCCGTTGTTGTTGATGGCGAGCGTCGGAAACTCGTAAACCGAAGTCTGGCCCGCTGGACCAGGCATGCCGCCCCAGGCGATCAGGCGCGAGCCGCGGCCATCCATCAGCAGCGGGCCATTCGCCATGCCGTCAAGATTGGCGTTGAACAGAACCTGCCCTTGATCGTTGCCGAGAAGCGGTACGATCTTGGCGCGCAGGGGGAAGGGGCCGGGGCGCACGTCGGCATTACCCACAAGCTTGCGCAGCCTGTAGGTGGACGGCGGGCGGATGGACAGCGTGGCAATCGCCTGATACTGCCGCTCAAAGCCCGGGACCGAAGTGTTGTAGTTGATCGAAGCTCGCACCAGAACATTACCGGTCGCCACGGTGGAGAGCATTCCCGTGTTGGTGACCGTGGAAGTGTTGGTGGTGAATCCGTTGCCTGACGAGGTGGACCAGGCGAAAGTCGCGTTCGGAATCGGCTGATCGTTCTTGTCGAAGGCAACGGCTTGGAATTGCAGCCGCTCCCCGACAGTTAAGGTCGCGTTGGACGGGGTGAGGCGAATCCGCTTGGGGAGGATCTGCACCAGCGTGGTGGAGGCCACGCCGCCGATCTGTGCTCTCACCGTAACCAATCCAAGCGCGCGCGCCGTGAGTGCGCCATTGCTTTCGATGGTGGCGAGCGTCTGATTGTTGACGGACCAGATGGGGATATCATTGGTGCGCTCGACGCCGTTGGCATCGCGCACGACGGCGCGCATCTCCACGCGCTCCCCGGCGAGGATGCGCAGAGACGGCGCGAGAATCTGCACGCTGGCGGCGGGGCCTTGCGCGAACAGGCCCGCGGCACTGAGAAACACAAGTGCGAGTTTCATCCGCATCAGGCTCCGAATACTTCGTCCACCGGCATGTAGGTTCCCTCCGACGCATATTGCACGTATTCGAACTTGCGGCGGGAAGGGGTGTCGGTAATGGCCTTGGTCCAGTCGATGCCAAGCGCGGAATACAGTGTGCATGCCACGTCTTCGGTGTAGATGGCGCGATCGGCTTTCCAGCCGGGTGTGACGATGGTGGCGCCGTCCGGGCTCTGGTCGCCGATGATCTGCCCGCCTTTCACGCCGCCGCCCAGCAGCACGGCAGCCATGGCGTTCTTGTGATGGTCGCGGCCGCCGCGGGCGTTCAGCGCACCGGGTGTGCGGCCGAACTCGCCCATCATGCAGATGATGGTGCGGCTGAAATCACCGGACGCTTTCAGGTCTTCCACCAGCGCGCCGACGGCCCGGTCGAGCTGATTGGTGAGCTGATACATATTGCCGGAATAGGAGGTGTCGAATTGCTGCTGGTGCGTGTCCCAGCCGCCCATGGTGGTATTGATGAACACCGCGCCGTTGCGGGCGCGCACGGCATTGCGGGCAACAATCAGCGAACGGCCGACGTTCGTGTTGCCGAAGCGGCCTTCGTCGTCGGCACTGTATTTGAACACGTTGGCGATGGCGTCGTTGTACATCATCTGCTTCGCCGAGCCGTAGAAGCTGGAATAGGCGGCCATGCCAGGATCGAAAGGATTCTGGCGCAATGAGGCGTCGAGAGCATCGAGGAGTTGGAACTTCCGCTCGAATCGCGCCTGGCTGGCCGTGCCGTGGTAATTGTGCTCGAGCGTGGACAGGCCCGCCCGCGCCGGGGCCGGCATCATGGGCGCAACGCGTCCGCCAAGAAACGCCGCACCTTGCATGCCGCCGCTGTAAAAGGAGAGGAATGGAGGCAATGGATTCGACGAATTGGCGAGTTCCCGGGACACTACCGCACCGATATGGGGCGTTTCCTGTGCGAAGGCAGGGTTCGAAGGATGCGCGGTCTGCACGTAGAACTGGCCGCGTTCATGCGCCGCCTCCCAGCTCACCAGGCTCCGCAGAATGCAAAGATCATTGGTGATTTTCGACAGATTCGGGAAGAAGGTCTTGGAGAGCACGATGCCGCCGGGATACTCCTGCAGGTCGGCGTCCGGCGGGTTCCAGGGGCCGTCTTTCGGAGTGAACGTGTCGAGGTGGCTGGGAGCCCCCGCCAGGTTGATGAAGATGCAGGCCGTCGCCGATTTGCGCGGCACGGCGGGGCGCGTTACCACTTCGGCATCGCCATGCACCTGCAGCAGATGAAATCCGGCTGTGGAAGCCGCACCGAGCAGGAAGTGACGCCGGCTGGTGGATCCGTGATTGCCACAATCTTTGCGCATGTTGGTCGTCTCCTTCCGTCTCAGTAATTGAAGATGAAATCCAGCTTGTTGAGCAGAGCCCACTGCAGATCGCTGATCCAATCGAGCCGCGTACCTTGTTTCATGCGCAGCACCGTGCCCAATTCCTGGTCGGTGGGATAGCGAGTCAGTGTGGCCAGGAACATCTCCCGTACCACTTCTTCGTCGCTCATGCGCGATTGCGCCAGACGGCCGGGCCGGTTGGTGGGGCTGTTGGGGTTCGAAGCAAACGAGCGGAGCACGGTTTGCCCACCGTTCATGTTGTAGAGCAGTTGCAGGATGGTGGGCTGCGGATCGCGCCGGTTGTTCCACCAATCGCCCCTGCCGAACGTGTTGAGAAATTCGAGGATCAACGAATCGCTGCGCGGTTCGGTGGGATCAGGCAACTGATTGGCATAGAGCAGCGGTTCTTCAAAGCCCGGAACGAACATCGGCGTTTCGGTCTGTGTGGAAATGGCGAGGGCATCGAAGAGTTCCTCGGCAGCAAGACGGCGCGGAATGTGTTTGGCGAAGTAGCGGGTGTAGGCAGGTTCCCATTTGCCTTCGTACTTGCTGGAAAGCTGATAGGCGTTGGAGTTCACCAGAAGGCGGAGAACGCTCTTGATGCTGTAGTTGTTGTCGATGAAGTAGTCGGCCAGTTGCTCCAGCAGTTCCGGGTGCGTGACTTGCAAGGCCCAGGGAGCAGGCGGAGGATTTTGCGGATCGAGGCGGGAAAGATCCCAG
This sequence comes from uncultured Acidobacteriota bacterium, assembly GCA_937952345.1. Lineage (GTDB taxonomy): Bacteria > Acidobacteriota > Terriglobia > Bryobacterales > Bryobacteraceae > CADEFT01. The sequence continues at coordinate 13,354 of CALFYN010001099.1, read as the reverse complement.
GCGTCGGGCGGATCCACCAGGCCATAGTTGAACAGGTACGCCCACAGGTAGTTCACCGTAGCTTTGGCGAACTGGCGGTTACTGGTGACGATGCGGGCGAACTCCTGCCGCCATTCGCCGGTCTGCGGCTCTTCGCCGTTGAGGATAAAGCGCGGTTCATACGGTCCGCCGGAACGGGCAGGACGTGGTCCCGGCGCATTGACATTGACGCTGGCGGAGTAGCCTCCCGAATCGCGATCGGTGTAGAAGAAGCGCAGCCGCTGGTTGAACGCGTCCGTGGAGATGCGCGTCATGTTCATGCGCGAGAAGAAGGCCGATGTCCGCCAGAATTCCTCACGGGTGCGGCGCGTCAACCAGAGATTGATCTGCTCCAGGTGAGCGCGGCCGTTGTGGCAGGAGATGCATTCGGTTTTGAAGCCGAGCATGCGGACGGTGATGCGGTCGGTCAGCGTGTCCCAGGTGTCTTGCATCGGATCGCCTTCCTGCCAGCCGCGGGACAGGAAATTCGCGGGAGCAACCAGGTCGGCGTCTCCCGATGCGGTGATCATCTCCGTGGCCACCTGGTTAAAGGGACGGTCCCGGCCGACGAAATCGCGGAGAAACTTGTGGAAGAGCGTGCGCCCGGTGAGGCCGATGTAGGAGTAGTAGGCGCTGGTGACCTCGAACTTGTTGGCGAAGTACAGCGTGAACTGGTCGGTGTAGGCCGGCGATCCCAACAGACGCTCAATGAGTTTGGCGCGCTTGGCGGCATCGGTGTCGTTCAGAAACGCAACCGCCTCCTCCGGAGTAGGGATGCGGCCCGTTAGGTCGATGCTGACACGGCGCAGAAACTCGGCGTCCGAGGTGAGCGCGGCAGGGGAAACGTCGTCCGCTTCCATCTTCCCGAAGATCTGGTCGTCGACGAAGTTGTTGCGCTTGACGGCGCTGCGCACAGGCTTCTTTCCCGCACGGGTGGCGAATTGCGCGAAGTCGCGTTCCAACTGCAACTGTGTCTGTAGTTCGGCTCGTGCCGATGCGGGATATTGCGGGCAACCAGGATCCGACGCTGCAAGTACACTCGTTCCCAGCATCGCCATGAAAGAGGCGAAAGCGAGTCTCTGCATGTAACCTCCGATACGACTACTTCCGGACCAGACCCACTACCTGGAATCGATAGTTGGTATAGGTTTCCATTCTACCTTGAAGCCAGAGAACCTCTGGTACCCCCTTGAAAATAGGACAGATAGGTCGGATGTTGTCTTGTGCGGAGTTTTTCGTGATGGCCGTCCACGTCCAGTGCGCCCCGCCGTCTTTCGTGATTCCGTGGAAGATCTCGTAGTGTGGCATCTTGGCGCCGGAGACAGGATGCGCGTTGGTGGAAATATAGACCTGGTCCGGGCTCTGGGGGACAATCGCGATGTTGCCGGTGTAGTCATCTTCGCCGGGATACAATCGGCTGCCCGCATAAGCGATTTCGTGCTCGTGCCACATGGCGCCGTCCCACCGGGCGTAGTGATAGCGGTGGTCGCTGCCGCTGGGATCGCGTTGCTCGGAGAACACGAGAACGGGGTTTCCCTTCGCGTCCAGGTGCAGGTCGCTGATCCAGGCTACGTTGTTGGGCCCGCCTTTGTAGACCAGCGTGCCTTCCTCGGGAGTTTGTAGTCCACCTTTGAGCTCCCGGATTGGCGCTCCGCCCGAATGGTGCAGCACGCCCTTGCGGTAAACGATGTGATAGATACTGTTGTCGAAATTGCGAGGATGGCCATCGGTATAGGCAATGTGCACTGTGTCCTTGCCATTGGATGCGTACTTAACATACGGCCGGTGGCGAAACTCGGTGGGGACGTTGATGAAAACATTTCCGGCCGTCCATGTTTCACCGCCGTCTTCGCTGTAGGCGTACGAAGGCTTGAACGAATTGTGAATACCGCGAAAGAAGTTGTAGATGCGCTTTTCGGCGGAGAGGTAGTGCGGATTGGAGTAGGTCACTCTCGACGTGGGACTGGGAACGAAGATGCGCTCCTCGCCCCATCGTGTCGTATCCTTAGGCTCTGAGATACGGTAGTAGATCTTCTCGTCGACACCGTGCTTGGCATACAGCGCCAGGACGCGGCCGTCGGGGCGAAGAAGGAATGCCGGCGAGTTGTGGTCGTCCATCCAGCGCCGCTGTTCTTCGGGGCTTTCCGGCTGATGCAGCACGAACACCTTCGATTGTCCGGTCTTCGGGTCGTAGGTGACCGCTTCGACGTTGCCCTTGCGTCCGGAAGCAACCACTCCGAAGAGCAGCTTGCCATTGACGGCAATCGCGCGTTCGTCCTCAAACCAGCACCAGCCACCATCATCGTGGAGGACACGGATGTCGGGCGATGCAGCCCATAGAGGAAGCACACACAGCAGAATGTAGAGCCAGCGCATGAGACGCGTATTCCTTTCGCGCGCCGCCGCCTTACCGCTTCCTCAGCCTTATCTACAGGGTGCCAGCAGGCAAGGTGCGCGTCAAATGCTTCAGATGACGAAGCCTCCGCTGACGTTGATGGTCTGCCCGGTAATAAAAGAAGCATCTTCGGAGCACAGGAACGCAACGACGCCGGCGACGTCTTCAGGAGTAGTCATGCGCCCAAGCGGATGCCGGGCCATGGCCCGTTCGAAGTTGGCCGGATTGCCCAGATGCTCGGCCGTCATGTCGGTTTGCACGTAGCCAGGGGCCACGGCGTTCACCAGAATGCCCCGGGGAGCAAGTTCCATGGCCCAGTTCCGTGTCAGGGACTCGATTGCGGCTTTAGTGGCGCCGTACAGACTGCGCCCCCCTGCGACGCCTGTCTTGGCCGCAACCGAAGAGATATTGATGACACGCGCGCCGCGGTTGAGCAACGGCATGGCGCACTGCAGCGTCCAGAACGGGGCTTTCAGATTCACATCGATAATCTCATTCATGCGCTCGGCCGAGGTGGAGCCTACAGGTGATGGCTTCCAGATTCCCGCGTTGTTCACCAGGAAATCGAGGCGGTCCGCATCGTGTGCTTGGAACAAAGCCTCGATGCCGGACAGGGATTGCATGTCCGCCTGCACGATGCGGGCGTTCGGCCCGATCTGGTCGCGCAATGCGGCAGCCGCATCGGCGCGGCGATTGTAGTGGATGATTACCTCCGCACCCTCCGCCGCGAGCCGCATACAGATCGCTTTTCCAATCCCTCGCGATCCACCGGTGACCAATGCCCTTTTACCCGCCAATCGTAGCGCCATCTTCCCTATGCTAACCTGTAAGATTCCGAGGTTTACACGTGGACAAGCAGTTACGCGAACAGATCAAGCACGATAAATTTGTCGAAGAAGTGACGCATACGGTCGATTACCTGCAGGGGCATAAAGAGCAGGTAAAGAAATACGGCGGCATTGTCGCCGCGATTCTTGTTGTGGCCGTGGGCGCTTACGCTTTCATGAACTACCAGGCATCGAAGCGGCAGGAGGATCTGCGGCAGGCTTCGTTGGTGCTGGATGCGTTCGTGGGCCCGCAAAATCCAAACGGCGGGCAGGCGTTCGCCACCCAGGCCGACAAGGATGGCGCGGCATTGAAAGCCTTTACCGATGTCGCAACCAAGCACGCCGGCACAAGGGAAGGGGATCTGGCGCGTTATTCCGCATCCACGCTGCTCTGCGATATGGGCAAGGTGGCGGAATGCGAAGCCGGTTTCAAACAAGTGACCACCAGCAGCGACAAGGCCATTGCGTCGCTCGGGAAACTGTCGCTGGCAACGCTCTACGTGGCACAGAAGAAAGTGGACCAGGCCGAACCCCTGCTGCGCGACCTGGTGGCCAATCCCACCGCCGCCGTGAGCAAGGAGCAAGCCCAGATTGCGCTTGCCAAGGCCATTTACAAAACCAAGCGGCAGGAGGCTGAGATCATCCTGAAGTCGCTGCAAGCGCTGGATCGTCCGGCCGTCACGCGGGCCGCGGTCGGCGTGCTCGGCGAAATGATGAATCAGTAGTTCTTGTGGATCCCCAGGCGCTCGCCTTCCTGCGATTCCCGGTGGGCCGTTCCAGGGGACGCCGCTACCCTGAGTTTCCGCATCGTTACCGCAACGATTTTCAGCGCGATCGTGACCGCGTGGTCCATGCCCGTGCGTTCCGCCGCCTGGAGAACAAAACTCAGGTTTTCCCGCCTGCCGTCTCCGATCACTTTCGCAACCGTCTGACACACACGATGGAAGTGGCCCAGATCGCCCGCACGGTTGCCGCCGCGCTCGGGTTGGACGAGGATCTGACGGAGGCTCTCGCCCTGGCGCACGATCTGGGGCATCCACCCTTTGGCCATTCCGGCGAACAGGAACTCGACCGCATCATGCGGCGCCACGGCGACGTGTTCAATCACAATCTGCATGCCTTGCGCATCGTGGAGAGTTTCGAGCAACGCTATGCGCGCTTTCCCGGCCTGAACCTGACATTCGAAGTACGCGAAGGCATCGTCAAGCATTCGCGCGAGGTGGAACCCGGCGACGGCGTGGAGTTGGAAGAATACCTGCCGGGCCAGCGTCCTCCGCTCGAGGCGCAACTGATCGACCTTTGCGATGAGATCGCTTACAACACCGCCGATCTCGACGACGCGCATTCCGCCGGACTACTGAACGTAGCGGAACTCGCCGTCCACGTGGCCATCTTCCGCGAAGTACATGAGACCATCGAAAGCCAGTATCCCGGTGCGCCGGAGCGAATCCAATTCCTGGAATGCGTGCGCGCCCTGATCGACATGCTGGTTTCCTCGCTCATCGAGGGCACAGGACGCGCGGCGTTGGAGGCGGGTGTGGAAACGGTGGAGGATGTTCGCCGCTTCTCGCAGCGGCTGGCTCGTTTCACGGCCGCGGGACAGGAATGGAATAGCGCGCTGAAGGGATTCCTGCACCGCCAGGTGTATTCCACGGAAGCGTTACGGGCCGAGCGTGGGCGCTCCAACGCCGCGATCAGCGAATTGTTCCAGTTCTTCCTGGACCACCCCGGCCGGCTGCCTGCATCGCATCGCGAACGGGCCACCGAACTGCCGCTGCATCGCATTGTCTGCGAGTACATCGCCGGCATGACGGACGGCTTTTTCTGGCGGACCTACGATAGCCGGCAGGTATCAGGCTAGCGGGTCACCTGTCTTTTGCTGCCATCGATGCAGTTCCGCCAGCAGTTTCTCCTGTTGCGCGCGGTATTCCGGCTTGCCGGCCAGATTGTTTGTCTCCCACGGATCCTTGGCGATGTGGAAAAGCTGGATGGTTTCCTTGCCATTCACCGTGTAGCGGATGAGCTTCCACTCCTTGGTCTGGACGGCCCGCTGGAGATTGCGATAGGCGAAAAACATGGACTCGCGAGCTTGCTTGCGCGGGTCTTTGAGCAGCGGCACAAGGCTTTCTCCGTCCACCGTGGCAGGCTTGGGAATTCCGGCCCATTCGTAAATCGTGGGCGCGATGTCGTAGAGATACACGAAGGCATCGCATCGTTTGCTCTTGGGCACACCCGGACCGTAGACGATCAGCGGCACGTGCACGCTGTGATCGTAGACGCTCTGCTTTCCCAACAAACCGTGCTGGCCAACGGCCAATCCGTTATCGCCGGCAAACACGACGTACGTGTTCGCCGCGTGCGGGCTGCGGTCCAGCGCATCGAGGATGCGCCCGATTTCATGATCCACTTCCGAAACCATGGCATAGTAGGCGGCCAGATGCTCCTTCACGACAGCGGGCGTGCGGGGATGAGGAGCCAGCATTTCGTCGCGCACTTTCAACTCGCCGTTGTCGAACGGATGCTCGGGCAGGAAGTTTTTCGGCAGTGAAACCTTGTCCGGGGAATACATGTCGGCGAACCGCTTGGGCGCCATGCGCGGATCGTGCGGTGAAGTGAACGGGCAGTAGAGAAGGAATGGCTGCTCGGAGCGGTAGCCGTTCAGGAAATTCACGGCCGTATCGGCGAACAACTCGCTGGCGAATTTGCCGCTCGGGTGGATGGCGGACTTGGGATAGGCTCCGGTGGGATCGAAATCCTGCACGGGCATTTTCAACTGATCGCCCATCCCGCCGAAGAAAATATTGCCGCCACCGCCGAAGGCCCGGGCGAATAGCTTCGGCCCATTGTGCCACTTGCCCGTGGCGAACGTCTGGTAGCCGTTCTGGCGCAACACCTCCGGAAACATGTGGAACGGCCCGGGCTCTGACTTGTCTCCCGGAGTGGAACCCGTGTTCCGCGCGGCGCGGAAGAGAGCCTGCCCCGTCATCAGCATGGCGCGCGAAGGTACACATACCGCGCCTTGTGTTCCACCCATGATGTAGGCGCTGGTGAACGCCACGCCGCGGTTCGCCATCCTGTCCATGTTGGGTGTGTGGATTTCCTTGTTCCCCAAGGCGCGAATGGTGTCGAAGCGCTGATCGTCGGTGTAGATGACGATAAAATTCGGTTTCCGGGACTGCGCAGGCGCCAGAACAGCCGCGCCCAGCGTGGAGACAAACGATCTACGAAGCATCGACCAAATTATACGTCGAGACCGATGGAGCGCATCAATTCGAGCGCATTGCTCTTTTCCACGATTCCCGGCCGCACTTTGTAGTCGAAGTGCAGATGGCCAGCCTCCAGGGTGTCCTGAAAGTGTATGTTCGATGCGCCGAGCGGGGCGGCAATGGCGGTCAGGGCAAGGTCGTGCGTGGTGACCAGTCCCATGGCCCGGCGTTCCAGTAATTCACGCAAGATGCCCTCCGCGCCAAGCGCTCGATCATGGGAATTCGTCCCATTGAGCAGTTCATCGAGCAGAAAGAGCACCGGAGCCTCCCCGGCCGCCAAATCCACGATCTTGCGCAAACGGGTGATTTCCGCGAAGAACCGCGAACTGCCGCCCTGCAGCGAGTCGGTGACGCGAATCGAGGCCCCGATGTGCAACGGAGACAGGCGCAACGACCGCGCCCGCACCGGGGCGCCCGCCATGGCCAGCACAACATTGATGCCGATGGTGCGGAGATACGTGCTCTTGCCCGACATGTTCGAGCCGGACACGATCAGCAGCGGCGACTGCGGTTCGAGGCGGATGGAATTGCGCACGCAACGCGCATCGGGGAGCAACGGGTGTCCCAGATCCTCCCCGCTAATGCCGGCAATGGTGGACACCTCAGGGAAAGGATCGTCCGGGTGTTCGTGGGAATAAGATGCCAGCGAGAGCAGCGCCTCGAACTCGCTCAAGGCGGAGAGCCATTGCCGGATGTGGCCGCCATGGCGGGCGCGCCAATGCTCGACCGCGAAGGCGAGGTGCGTTCCGTATAGCAAGGGAGGCCCAAAGGCCCGTACCACCACGTTGTCGCGCGAATCAATATACTCGGCAAGCCGGTGGAGGTTGCGGATGGCCTTGGACGCTCCTGTATCGCGAAGCGTTTTCTGCAGCGCGAGTGAGGCTTCGCCCCGGAATGGATGCGATTCCAGGATCGCCATCAGGGCGGACAGCAACCCGAGGTCGTGGACCGCCTCGTCGATCCGTGTGATCACGGCAAGCACCCGCGGACGAAGCCAGAAACCGAATGCCGCCACCAGCGCCAGCGCCGACACCAGCAGATTCGCCATCCCATAGAAGCGGGCCGCGATCGCGGTACCGATCACCGCCGCAGTCAGAATGCCTGCCGCAAGCCACAGGTTGCGGTTGTGGAGCAGTGGCGCGGCCTCGGCCCATTCGAGCAGATGTGCCGTGTGAACCGTGTCGCGGGCATCTTCACCCAGCACGAAGATGGTTTCCCGCAGATCAAGGTATTCCCGCAGTTCACCAATCTGCTGCTGCCGCCGCCGAATCGTTTCCGGAGCGGCCGGCGCGGACAACCACGAAGCGAGGACCTCTTCTCCGCCGCGAGTGCGCGCCTGCGACAGCAACTGAAACAGGCTGCCGGCGCCGAAGAGATCCAGATCGTCGGCATAAACATGGTGCGAATCCTGGAAGCGTGCTCCGGTTTCTCCCTGCCCCTGCCAGCGGTCCTCCAACCTCGCGATCGCACGGTTGTAAAACTCCACGGCCCGCCTCGCCAGTGCGCGCCTCCGCAGAAGACGCTCATGATAAACCGCCAAGGGGATAAAGGCGAGCAACGGCAACGCGAGCCAGGGAAGGGTTAACGAAGCGGAGACAAAGACGCGATAGGCGAGCACACCGCCGAGAATGCCAATGATCAAGCGAATATTCCCCAACTGGATATGACGCCGGTCGCAGGCGTCAACCCGCGATTGTCTCTCCGCAAGACGCTGCCGGTACTCTTCGATTGGTTTCACCAGGGGAAGGCGACGCTACTTGCCACCAAGATCCTTTTTGAGCCGCGTTGCGATGGACCGCGCCGTTTTGTCAATTGTAGAAGCCCGGGCATCCTTCGGCGGCGCGAACGTCGACCAAACCACTTGCCTGGATTTCCGCTCCACAAGGAAGACCACGCCGCGTCCACGCCGGAAGCTGGAAGCCGGGACGGCGCTGCCATCACTGACTTTCTCTTCTTTCTCTTCCCCCTCGTCTTCGGCAGCGGGTTCCGGTGGATAGATCTCTTTCCACTTGCGCTCGAACGCGGGGCCGATACTATCCGTGAAAATCGCGTCGGCCGCGGCGGGATCCGTCACGACAACATAGATATCACTGGACTGAAGGGCGTTGGCCAGATACTGATCCATCCCGCTGGCCATCGGCAGAAGGTAGACCGATTTGACCTTCAATAATTCCGGATTGGCGGCGAAAAGGCCAGGCGCCAGGAGGAGAGGGAAAAGCCACTTCATCTTTCCATCGTACCCCGGCACGTCATTCGTCTTCTTCTTCCTCTTGTTCCGCCTTTCGCAGTTCGCGCTCGTCAGACTTCGAGTAATAGTAGCTGTGATAGTAGGTGTACTTGGAGTAGAGCTCTCCACGGCGTGCACCGTTCACCACAATACCCAGCAGGTTGTTCTCGCACAGCGACTGCATGGCGCGCGTAATCGAATCGATGGTGGTCGTGCCGATGCGCACCACCAGCACTGTGCCATGGCACAGCGTGGATAGAAGGTTGGCGTCCGCGGCAAATAGCAACGGCGGGCTGTCCAGGATCACCCAGTTGAACACCTGCGGCAGGTTGTCCAGCATGGTCCGGACTTCCTGCAGGTTCAATAGCTCCAGGGGGTTGATGACCGCTTCGCCGGCCGGCATGATGTAGAGGTTCGTTCCAGCGATCTTCTTGATGGCCTCGTGCAGCTTCGCCTTGCCCAGAAGATAGTCCGTAATTCCCGGGCTGCGATCGACCTGGAACATGGAGTGCACGATGGGGCGGCGGAAATCAAAGTCGGCAAGCAGGGTCATGTTGCCGGTCAACTGCGCCTCGGCCAGAGCGAGGTTGACCGCGGCGAAAGATTTGCCCTCCGCCGGCGAAGGGCTCGTGACCACGATGTTGTGGATCGGCTGCAGCCCCTGCAGGTGGTTGAGCCGTGTGCGCAATGTGCGAAACTCTTCCATCGGCGCTTCATGGGGACGAGAGGCATCGATGAGGTGCGCCTCAGCAGCCGGATTGAACGGAACCTCCTGCACCAACTCCAGTACTTCACGCAACGAAGCCGCCGAAGCCGGGCCGGCGATGGGAGGAGGCGTGCGGGGGGTTTGCGGCCGCACAGGGACTGCAGGTGCGGCGTTCGGCGCCGACAGCACACCGGATTGTTCGGCGCGCCGTAGCGCGTCATGCACTCGACTCATGTTTACCTCCGATCACACTTTCAGAACGAAATAGTAGTAGTACATGGAGCCGGACATGATGAGCATGCCGAAAATTCCGGCCGTAGTCCATGCCAGCCAACCCAGCCGGCGGCGACGGCGCACCACCAGATCGTTTTCGAGCAGCGGGATGCTGCCCAGGATGTTCAACTGCGAATACGCCCGAACATCCTTCATGTTCTTAATCGTCGAGTCTTTCAGTTCTCGAGCAGCGGCCAGCACCACCCCGAGAATAAAGCCGAACGCCGATCCCGCCCCGATAATAAAGGCGCGGTCCGGTTCCGCGGGCCGTTGGGGAAGCGACGCTGGATCCAGCAGTTCCAGGTTTTCACCCTGCTGGCGGGTTTCGAGTGCAGTGGCAATGTTGGAGATCCCCTGTTTGCGGTTCATATCTTCCACGCGGGCACGCACCAGGTCGCGCTCGCGCAACAGATCAATGTACTCTTTTTCGCCGAGGGGAGTTGCCTCGATACGTGCTTGCGCAGCCTTGATTGCGGATTCGGTGACAGTGAGCGCTTTTCTGGTTTCCTCCGCCTCCATGTCCTTCGCCTCGATAGCGCTTTGCAGGCGTTTGATCGAAGCTTCCAGTTCGCGCGCCTCGCGGATCGCCGCGGGATTGGCGATCACCTTCTTCTGCTCCTTCGGTGCTTCTTCCGGTTTCTTCTTGGCGGCTTCCGCGGCTTCGTCCTGCTCCAACTTGTCCTTGTTCTTACGCAACACGTTCAACCCGGCGATCATCCGCTGGACATCGGGGTGGTTTTCAGTGTAGTTCTCGCGCATCGCCGCCAATTGCAGTTCTACGTTCTGGATTTCGTTTTCCAGCCTCTGGATGCGTGCGCTCTTGGCCTGCATCTGTTGCTGCTGTTGGGCGACGGTCACCTCTTGGGTAGTCGAAAGGGTATTCAACTGCTCCCTGTAAATACGCAGTTGCGATTCCATCAGAAGCTTTTCCTGGCCGTGACGGCTGGCCTGTCCATTGAGGTTTGCCATCCGCTGCTCCAGCACGTTCAATTGCTGCAGGTTCTGCTGCACCTGATCCGGCAGCTTTCCGGCGTTGGCAACGCGGAACTTGGCCAGCTTGTCCTCAACAACCTCGAGATCGCGGCGCGCCAATTCCAACTGGTCTTTCAGAAACTGCGTGGTAAAAACGGATTGATTGGTGCGGTCGCGTGTGTTTTCGTTGATGAACCGGCCCACCAGATCCTGACAGACCTTGTGAGCCTTGATGCGGTCCTCATAGGAGAAGGAGATCTGGAAGGCGGGTACCTGCCGTCCGCCCTGTCCCGAGTTGAAGTTCACCACGCTGCTGATGCGAACATCCCTCTTGCGCATGTTCTCCACCACATCTTCCATCGGCAAACGGGCCCGGTCACGGGCGTAGAGGCCGTGCGTATTGATAATGTTGGTCAGCGTGCTACGGCTGAGAATCTGCTGCGCCATGGAATTGATGCGCTGCGACATCTCCATATTCACATTCGACGGCACGAATGCTTCCGGCACTTGCGGCGGAACGACGCGGACCACCGCGGTGGAGACGAATGTGTCAGGCCAGAGAAAGGCGCTCACCACGGAGATTACGAGTGCGGCAAATACCGGCCCGGCAATCCACGCCTTTTGCCGGCGCAACATGTCCACGTAGTCTTCCATGTCCGGCACGCGCCGGCTGACTGTCAGATTGTCCATTTCGGCAGCCATCGTTCCTCCAATGCCTCTTACCGGACAATAATGTGGTCGCCGTTTTGCAGAGTAATGTTCTGCTTCAGGTTTTTCCCTTCGACGACCTCGTTGTAGTTGAATTTCAGGCGCTCATTGCCGCGCACGATGACGATATTCTTCTTGTTGGCGTACTCCCTCAGCCCGCCGGCAATTCCCAAGGCTTCGAACACAGTGATGGGGGTGACCATCGGGAAGGAGCCGGTCCGGTTCACCTCGCCCGTAACATAGTATTTCTTGCTGTTCACCTGCTGAACCTGGATGAAAACTTCCGGCCGCGTCAGCTTGTCCTTCAATGCCTCGGTAACGGCCTTTCCCAAATCATCCGGAGTCAGGCCCTCTGCCTGCAACTCCCCGATCAAAGGCATGGTAATCTTGCCATCCGGACGAACCATCATCGGCCCCGACAACTCGGCTTCACGCCAAACCACGATTCGGATGATATCCTCCGCCCCAATCTTATAAGTCTTGGGATCGACCGCCGCGCCGAATGCAGCCGACTGCGCCTCCGGCGTTCTCCTCGGGTCGTTCGTTTCCTTTTCCTTCTGCTGTGCGCTGGCCGCAACTCCAGCGAAGAAAAGAAGGGAAACCATCGCAAAACGGCAGAGAAGTCTCATTGACATAGTCCTCGTTGGATCGAATGCTGTTCCACTTTTGTTGAGTCCCCTCCGGGACGCTATTTCTTAGTATACGACGGTCGAATCGGAGACGCCTTCTAAGGACGCAACCCGCCATCCTACCCTTTTCCTTCGGCTGCCGGTTTGGAACAGAATAGATGCATGGCCTATTTTCTCGCCAAGACCGACCCCGATACCTATACCATCGGCCAGTTAGAGAAGGACAAACGAACCGCCTGGGACGGCGTCGCCAATCCGCAGGCCGTGCGGGCCATCCGCGCCATGCAACCCGGAGACGTGGTGTTCGTCTACCACAGCGGTGGTGAGTCCGCCATCGTCGGTCTGATGCGGGTCGTCTCACCGCCTCGTGACGACCCCAAAAACACGAAGTCCGCCATCGTCGATGTGGAGTTCACCAGCCACCTCACGCCGCCCACCACGCTCGGCGAGATCAAACGCTCCAACCTCTTCGCCGATTGGAGCCTCGTTCGGCAGTCCCGGCTCTCCACCATGGCGGCCCCGGATAGCTTCGTGGAATGGATGCGCACCCGGTATCCCGGCAAGGAGATCTGATGGCAAGCCGAAAAACACCAGATCCGGGCAAGAAGGTTCGCCGAATCGCTCGCAACGTCATCGGAACAGTACCCTCGGAGAAGATCATAGTACCCAAAACCCTCCGCAAGAAGCCCAAGCACAAGAAGCCACCAAACACCGAAGAATAGACCTAGATCCCTTTTAATCTGTAACTTAGAAATAGTTCCCGGCACCTATCGGCAGACTCCCCCCAATGCGGGTATACCCACCCACCTCATAAGAGTTTCCTAAGGTTGCACCAGGCGGTATTGCCGTACCATGCACTCCGCGTTAGATTAATTCTTCGGTTGCAGCACTACATATAAGAACAGCAGCATTCACCGAGTGCAAACTGTCGATAACGATTATTGTGTCACCTCTCAGGTGGCAGCTTTCTTGGTGGGAAGGGATCTTTCATAATGTTCTCCAGAGCTGACAAACAGCCGGTACTGGTCGGCGAGTCCGCACGGACGCGTCAACTGTTGCGGCTGATCGATAAGATGGGATCCAGTCGTTGGCCTGTGCTGGTTTTAGGGGAAACGGGAACCGGCAAAGAAGTTGTGGCACGCACCATCCATCAGGCTAACCCGCAGGGTCCGTTCGTCACCATCGATTGCTCGGCGCTGGTCGGCACCATCATGGAAAGCGAACTGTTCGGGCATGTGAAGGGCGCTTTCACGGGCGCCGTCAACATGAAAACCGGACTGATCGAGGCAGCCAACGGCGGCACCGCGTTCTTCGATGAAATCGGCGAGCTTCC